>CAYSGP010000058.1:0-2897 GCA_964430095.1 uncultured Ignavibacteriaceae bacterium | reverse complement strand
AAGAACTCTTCTTTTGTAAGGATCGCATTGAATTTAATTATCCCCGATTTCTGCAGAAAATATCCTGCATCGAATAGAACATTCCTGGATAAACCGCCTCTTCCTCCTGCTGCAACTGCGAATCCTTCCTGTAAAAAAGGGAGAGTATACAACGGAAGATTTTTCAGCTTAAAATTAATTAACAAATGTGCAAGTTCATGAAAGTGACAATTATAAGTTGTTATGATCTCATCGAATGCAAGTATGTAAATTCCGCGGGTGGCAAAACCGGTTAATTTTTTAATTTCATCTTCATCCCTGCAAAGAATGTAAATAATTTTTTTCTCTTCAAGAAGCTTTCTCTGAATCTCGTTAAGCTGAAGCAGTCCCGCCATAGCTGAAATATAATTCTCGAGAGCCTTAATGGAATAATTATTGAAAAGTAAAGAGTCGCTGATAAGAAAATTAAAATACTTTGTTTTGAAATTCTTCCAACCCGAGGTGAAATAATAAGCGGGTGATACGAATTTGTTATCTTTAAAGTAAAATTCTTTTGAATAGTTCCTGGATTGAACAGAGAAAATTATTTTTGAAAAACCTTCGCTGAGTTTTTCTTCTTTGAGATGGTATGATATCTTATTTTCCTTAATATCATTCTTTACCGGTTCGTCAATATCAAATGAGATTAGAAATTTATTCTTAACTCCCTCATATTTAATCCCAAGCCTTTCGGATTTCGCCGATTCACTTTCATCTAAGTATTTGGAAAGATCAGCTGTATCTGCAAGCAGATCTTTAAAAAAACCTTTAATATCATTATTGATTTCTTGAGAAAAGAGCCGGAAGCAAAGAAAGAAAATCAGAAGTAAAAGTTTTATTCTCATTAAGGCTCCATACAGTATTTTGAAGCTTTAAAAGTAATTGATTAAATGTTTAGGTAAAAGAGATGAATTCCAGGCAAATTTAATTTTGCTATACTGCAGCGTAATCACAGATTAGTTTTTCAAAGGATACAAAAGCCGGAACCAAATGATTCCGGCTATTTATGAGAAATTAAAATAGGTATCTATTTTGCTAAAACCATTTTCTTTACCTGATGGAAATTACCCGCAGTAATTGAGTAGAAGTAAACTCCGCTCGGAAGACTTGCCTTGCTGTAAGGCAGGTTGCGGGTATTAAAATTAATTTGATAACTGCCTTGTATTTGATATTCTTCTATTAAAGTTGTTACCTCCTCTCCTAATGTGTTATGTATCTTTAATATTACATTACTGCTTTTTGATAAATTGTATTTAATAGTAGTTGAAGGATTAAAGGGATTTGGGTAGTTCTGAAGTAAAATAAAATCTTTTGGATATGCTTCTGGTTCCTCTTTAATTGAGGAAACAATTCCATAAGTTACCCCATCTATTTTAGCTCCTCTTAAATAATAAACCGGCTCAAATGGAGGATCCCCATATTCCGCAATTATTCCAAATTTACTTGCCAGATAATACGAACTATAATAAAGACCTCTCATTGTATCGGAATCTATAATTTCGTATCCGACATAATCTATTGTTTTAACTATTACATCTTCTCCCAAGACAATAGCTGGAAAAACATCAACTAATTCGGCTTGAACAAATCTGTTATTAAGGGTATCAACATATGCAATCCAAACATCACCGGTATCTGCATCAAGTTTAAGTTCAGGCCATGTTTCTTGGTATCCTCGGTAAACTTCATTCTCAACTGTATCAATAGACCATTTCCCAAAATAAGTTGATATGGGATAATCACCAAAATACCTTGTATCTAGATAGTATCTTCCATTTTCACCCAGAGAATCTTTTATTATTATATTTTGCTAAAAACCCCATTCACTTTTATCTGCATATTCAAAAATATCCCCTTTATGATGCGGGAAGAATTCGAGGGGATGCGGTTCCTGTGAAAAAGAAATATTTATATTAATAAAAATTAAAGTAACAATTATATATTTCATAAGTTCTCATATCCCAAGTAAATCATTTTTTTAACTGCAATTTGATGGAATAAAGAGGGGAAGAAAAATGATCATTTTTTTATCCCCGCCATTGAGCAGCCGGAAACCTTTTAACGGGTCATCTACTTCCATGTTTCTCCCTTTCCCTTAAAAATTATGAAAGCATTTTGATGTAGATTTATATTAAATTAAAATTGAGCAAATAGCAAATTAAATTTTTAATTAAAAACCCCGCAGGCATCTTTGTCTGCGGGATATCTGTAAGATGACATCTTTTTGGCGTATTCGTTTTCGTTGTGAAAGATGTCATCTTTACATTCGATCCCTTAGAGATGACATCTTCCTCTTTGAAAACTTGGACGTGAAAAAGATGTCATCTCCATAATTCGCATTGCTTCACCGATTTACTGCCGGCTATTCATTTGCCGGAATAGGGCTGGCGCGTTATCTCTTCCCTGTCATTAAGATTCCGGGATAAACCCGGAATGACTCGACATACTGCTTGTCGAATTATTGCTTAATATGACTCGTTCTTATTTGTGACAGTGTTTTAACGCGGCTTAAAGTTTTTTAATCTTAAAGAGTTGCTTACAACAGAAACCGAACTGAAAGACATTGCAAGCGCAGCAAAAACTGGGTTCAGCATTCCAAGAGCTGCTAAAGGAATCCCGATTATATTGTATATGAAAGCCCAGAATAAATTTTGTTTTATAATCGAGATAGTTTTTTTTGAAAGCTGAACAGCGTGAACAATATCCATCGGATTATCCTTCATTAAAACAATTGAAGCTGCTTCAACTGCAACGTCTGTTCCGCTTCCGACCGCTATTCCTAAATCACTTTGAGCCAATGCAGGCGCGTCGTTTATTCCGTCCCCGGCCATTGCGACTATTTCATTTTCTTTCTGATACTTTTTAACTATATCGGCTTT
>CAYSGP010000057.1:0-2980 GCA_964430095.1 uncultured Ignavibacteriaceae bacterium | reverse complement strand
ACAATTTCCGAAATTTTCAGCGGAAGCAGGTCTTATGCAAAAGGAGGCGTCGTGCTTCATATGCTTAGGGGAGTTTTGGGCGACTCACTGTTTTTTAAAACCTTGAGAACCTACATAAATGATCCCTCCCTTGCTTACAGCACTGCTGTAACGGAAGATTTTCAAAGGGCTGCAGAAACTGTTTCAGACAGCTCGCTTGAGTATTTCTTCGAGGAATGGATTTACGGGGAATTCTACCCTAAATATCTCGTAGACTGGAATTATACAAATGAAGGGGGCAATATATACAGGATAAACGTTGGAATCGAGCAGGAAGAAAATTCAAATCCCAGATATTTTATAATGCCGGTTCAGCTGAAAATTTCAACCGATGTGAAAGACACTATCATCTATATTTTAAATAATAAGCAGATTCAGAGTTTTAATTTTCGTGTTGAAGGAAAGCCTATCAACTTCTTTTTTGATCCCGACAATCTGATTTTAAAGGATGTATCGATAACAGACCCGGGAGAATTAATAAATCTGCAGTCTTTCCTACTTACACAGAATTATCCGAACCCTTTTAATATTTCCACAAGCATTAAATTCCGGCTCCCCCATAGAAGCCAGGTAAAACTCAGGGTGTTTGGTGTTCTCGGAAATGAAGCTGCCCTGCTGGTAAACAAAGAAATGGATGCAGGGGTTTATACGGTAAATTACAAACCCGACCTGCTTGCCAGCGGTATTTATTTCTACAGACTGGAAGCAGATGATTTCATTGAAACAAAAAAATTTATTTTGTTGAAATAGCAGAGGTTTTAATCCAATCCCGGTCTTTTGAAACTTTTATACCCCGGGAATTCCTTTTCCACTCCGTTCCGCAGCTTGCCGGCTTTTATAAGCAGGTTCGATATTTCCTCTGTACACTCGGGGAGAAGGTTATACAATACATTCAATGAATTAATCGATCTTTCGATGGAGATCATGGCGACTTTTGCACTGCCGTTCATATCGTATTCTTCAAAGCTTCTTGATTCTTCATCCGCCTCTTTAGATGCATTCATTTTACCGTTTACTGCCCTGTTCACTTTTGCACCTATAAATGCATGATACCAGCCGAATACCTCAAAATTCTCCCGCAGTTTGCTCAGATCAGGGTCGTTTATCTTTTCTTGCGGTGTACCGCCAAAATGATATTTTTTTTCAATTCTTTTCAGCAGTGTCATTGCTTCCATGAAGTACGATTTTGAAAGCTCAACCAGGGGATTGGCTTCCAATTCAATCTCTTCAGCATCCGATTCCTCTTCGCTTTTATAGAGCTCATCTTTGTCTTCAAAAAAATCTTCCTCTTCTTCTTCATCAAATTCCGGCGAAACATCTTCCATATCAGCATCAAAAAGATCTTCTGCTTTAGGCAGCTCGCCTTTGTTCAAAATCTCATAAGAAGCTATTTTGGATTCCATGTTGAACAAATAACAGTTCGATGTAAAGCTGCATTTTTCACACCAGCGGTCGCAATAATTATAGATGCCTGATATATATTCTTTCTTTTCTCTATCCATAACTGGAAAATAAAAATATTTTTATACTAAAAATTAAGATTTTTTTATTAAACAAAGAAAAGTTATATTTAAATAAATACGATCCCGTTTGAATAAAAATCATTTATTTTTGCAAAGGCAAATGATTAAAAATTTTATTTTGACCTAAATTGTTTTTAGACAATAATTCAACTACTTTTCTTAATAAAAAGACTTGGGGAAAGGCCATCAAATATTACCCTAAAAAATTAAAAGGCTATTTAATTAATTCAATTAAAAGGAAGCATAATGCAGAATAGATCATTACTGAAGCCTATAATGGGAACCTTTTTTATTTTTTTAATTTGCGGTTGTGCTGCCCAGGATAAGGATGCTGAAGCTTTGCTTAATGAAGGTGCTCAATTATTTCAGCAGGGGAAATATGACCAAGCTATCGGAAAATATCATTTGGCATTAGAAAAAGATCCCCAAAACGCAATCGGGTATAATTTGCTTGGTATGGCATACCGTTTCAAATTTAACCAATCAGGTGCTCAGGAATTCAAAGAAAAAGAAATAGAATCATTTAAAAATGCAATTGAAATTGACTCCAAATTTTGGGCTGCTTACAAAAATGTATCTGCATCTTTATATTACCAGGGAAGGAAAAAGGAAGCCGTGCCGTATTTGGAAAAAGCTCTTGAGCTGCAGCCGAATGATCCGGAGAAAGTAATATTATTGCAATGGATCGAGGAAGGGAAAAATAATAAGTAGAAATTTTTTAAGAGGTTAAAAATGAAATACCGCGATCTGGGCAGAACAGGCTGGAAGATTTCGGAAATCAGCTTCGGGGCATGGGCAATCGGGGGTACATGGGGAACCGTTCACGACAATGATTCTCTTGCGGCACTTAACCGATCATTGGATCTCGGAGTAAATTTTTTTGACACTGCCGATGTTTACGGGGATGGGAGAAGTGAGCAGCTGATTGCAAAGCTTCGGAAAGAACGCAGCGAAAAATTCTATGTTGCAACAAAGGCAGGCAGGAAGCTTAATCCTCATGCTTCCGCAGGTTACAATAGGAAAAATCTTACTTCATTTGTGGAAACCAGTTTAAAAAACCTGGAGACCGATGCATTGGATTTGCTGCAGCTGCATTGCCCTCCGACTGATGTTTACTATATGCCTGAAGTATTCGGAATACTTGATGACCTTGTAAAACAGGGGAAAATCCGTTTTTACGGCGTGAGTGTTGAGAAAGTTGAAGAAGCATTAAAAGCAATTGAATATCCCAATGTCCGGACTGTTCAGATTATCTTCAATATTTTCCGCCAAAGACCTTCGGAGCTCTTTTTTCAGGAAGCGCAGCGTAAACATGTCGGAATTCTGGCTCGCGTACCGCTCTCATCTGGCATGCTGACGGGCAAGTTCAGCAGCGATTCAAAATTTGAATCCGACGATCACCGCTCGTTTAACAGGGA
>CAYSGP010000056.1:0-3182 GCA_964430095.1 uncultured Ignavibacteriaceae bacterium | reverse complement strand
TAAAATGGAAGATGGAAAATGGTAAATGGAGCAAAATATTAGTGTACACATACCTCTGCGCTTTGCCCTTTGCGGAAAATGGAATATGGGAAGGCAGAAGACAGGAAACAGAAGATAGAATGGGAGAAATGCCTACGGATTCTCGCAGCTGTCAAATGACGTAGCTGGACAAAATGACTATGAATGACAACTGAATTACAACTGAATGACAATTAATAACCACAAATGACTGTGAATCTACTAAAAATAGATCCCATGAAATCTGGAATTCATACTTTTCTAATAATCCCATATCCTTTATACCTTATACCCTATACCCTTATACCCTGGAGACTTCGTGATTATCGGTATCATTCCAGCTAGATTTGCTTCAACCAGGCTGCTTGGAAAACCACTAGCGGAAATCGGCGGAAAACCGATGATTCAGCATACCTATGAAAATGCTTTAAAATCTAAGCTGATAAACGAAATTGCAGTCGCTGTCGATGACGATAAAGTTGCACAAGTTGTCAAAGGATTCGGAGGAAAAGCTATTCTGACTCCTAAAAATATTTCTACAGGATCCGACCGGATTGCATTCGCTGCAAGAAATATTCCTGAGGCTAAGATAATTGTAAATATCCAGGGAGATGAACCTTTTATAAAAGGAGCAATGATCGATCAGGCGATAGAGCCGCTGCTGTTTGATAATTCCGTCAAAGTGAGTACGCTGGCAAAAAAAATCGAGTCTATTGACGAATTGAAATCACCGTCTGTGGTTAAAGTGGTTTTTGATTATAATAATTACGCTATGTATTTCTCCCGTTCAATTATTCCTTACGTAAGAGATGCACGGACATATATTGACAGGCTCCAGCATGCCGACATCTATAAGCATATAGGATTATATGTTTACAGGAGAGAGGCGCTTCTAAAATTTACCCAGTTAGAGCCGACGGATTTGGAGAGAACAGAAAAGCTTGAACAGCTGAGGATGCTTGAGAACGGGATGAAAATAAAAATTGTCGAAACTGAATACGAAAATCTTGCCGTCGATACCCCTGAAGATCTTCAAAAGGCTAGATGGTATTATTCGAAGTATATTAAAAATAGAATTGAAGAAGAAAAGACATAAGCTTTTTCTACTCCAAGAATAAAATTCATAATCTTAAGAAAGGGTTGCATAATGAAATCCGCTTTTATTTTTTTACTGCTGGTTTCTTTCTTTCTGAATATTTCATGCAATAATGAACCTCAAAGAGTTGTAAAGCAATACGGGATTGAACAATTTTATAAGAATAAGCAGATTTACGGCGGCAATTTTTCACCCGATGAAAAACACATTCTGGTCACAAGCAATGAATCGGGCATATATAATCTTTTCGAAATCTCGGTAGAAGATGGCAATCAGAAGCAATTAACAAATTCCGGCAAAGAATCTTTTTTTGCTGTTGATTATGTCCCTTCTTCCGGTGAAATCCTCTACTCTGCAGATAAGGGGGGTAATGAGGTTGATCATATTTATCTTCTCACCAAAGACGGCTCTTCAAAAGACCTTACGCCTGATCCTAAAGAGAAAGCCGCCTTTACCGGCTGGTCTTTAGATAAAAAAAATTTTTTCTACTTATCGAACAAACGTGATCCTAAATTCTTCGATCTTTATAAAATGGAAACCGGTTCATGGAAACCAAAAATGATCTATAGAAATGATAAGGGGCTTGACTTCAGCGGTATTTCATGGGATGAAAACCTGCTGGCCTTAAATCAGAATATTACCACTAGTGAAAATAAGCTGTTCCTGTATAATTTGAATTCTAAAGAGATGAAAGAAATTTCTGATCCGGAAATAAAAGCAGCTTATAATGTATCCGGTTTCAGCAAGGATAATAAATATCTTTACTATATAACGGATGCCGAAAAAGAATTCCAGTATCTTGTTCAGTATAGTCTCTCAACAGGTGAGAAGAAAACAGTATTCGAAACTAACTGGGATATAATGTACAGCTACGATTCAGAGCATGAAAAGTATAAAGTAATCGCGGTTAATGTTGACGGGAAAAATGAGCTGAAGATTATTGAAAACCGCACGGGGAAAGATGTTCAGATTCCTAAAATCCAGGACGGAGATATAACGGCTGTTTCAATTTCACCTAGTGAGAAATTTATGCGCTTAACGGTAGGTTCATCAAAGGCGACAAGCAACTTATATTTTTATGATTTTGATTCGAAAAAATTAAAAAGACTTACAAATACCCTAAATCCTGAAATTAACGCGGAAGACCTCGTTTCTGCAGAGGTTATACGGTTTAAATCTTTTGACGGACTTGAAATTCCTGCAATCTATTATAAACCTTTAAATGCATCACCCGAAAACAAAGTACCTGCTCTTATCTGGGTCCACGGAGGTCCGGGCGGACAATCCAGAGTTGGTTATTTCGCACTGATCCAATGCCTTGCTAATCATGGCTATGCCGTATTAGCTGTAAATAACCGCGGCAGCAGCGGTTACGGAAAAACTTTTTACAAAATGGACGACCGCAATCATGGTGAGAAAGATCTGATGGACTGCATTTACGGGAAAAAATATCTTCAGTCATTAGATTATATTGATAAAGATAAGATTGGTATAATCGGCGGTTCTTACGGAGGCTATTTAACGATGGCAGCAATGACTTTTAAACCTGACGAATTTAAAGCAGGTGTCGATATCTTTGGAGTGACTAATTGGCTGAGAACACTCAAGTCAGTTCCCCCGTACTGTGAATCCTTTCGAAAAGCATTGTATGAAGAATTGGGTGATCCCTTCTCCTCAGATTCCGTTCGTCTTGCCAAAATCTCCCCGTTGTTTCATGCAGACCAAATAAAAAATCCTATTTTGGTGCGGCAGGGATCTAATGATGTACGCGTCCTGAAAGTTGAATCCGATGAAATAGTAGAAGCTATGAAGAAAAATAAGGTGCCTGTAGAATATATTATTTTTCCTGATGAAGGGCATGGTTTTGTTAAAAAAGAAAACGAAATCAAAGGATATGGAGCCGTTATCTCCTTTCTTGATAAATATTTAAAGAATGGAAAGAATATTTAAAACCAAATTGAATTAAGGAGCAATATGCTTCTTCACCAATTCATTCAGCTCTTTCTTGGAAAACGGTTTTGAAATATAATCGTCAAATCCTTCTCCCAATATGGTTGCCTTTTCCGAA
>CAYSGP010000055.1:0-3644 GCA_964430095.1 uncultured Ignavibacteriaceae bacterium | reverse complement strand
CAGAACATACCCAGCGAAAAGATGCAATTTGGTTTGAGGTTTGATAAAGCCTTTTATTCCCAGGATTACAACTATTCGAGTCTATCCGGAGTTTATGATATCGATATCAATATACCCTTAAGCAGCAAGCTTAATCTGATTGCCTCCGTTCCATATATATATACCAGCTATCAAGTTGATTATTATGTAGAAAGCGGAGAGTATAAGGAAGAAGGATTAGGTAATATTTCTGTCGGGCTTCAAACAAAGCCTGAATCACGAGAAGGGAGCAGATCGACTATTTCATTCGGGGTATTTTTTCCTACTGCGGATGATCAAGCTGCCTATGCCGGAACGTTTGTAAATTTTTATAATCTTCTCAAATTTTTGCCAAATTCTTTAGGATTCTATTTCAACTATGCTTACCACAAGATGCCGGGAAATGGTTTTCATTACGGGTTTGAATCAGGTCCTAATATTTTGATACCGACGAAAAGCGACCGCCAGATAGAACTATACCTTCATTACGGTGCAACCGGCGGATACCAGATAGAAAGTATTTTATTTAAAGCCGAACTCATCGGTATTGCTATAATTTCCGAAGAAACGGAAAACTTCGGCGACAGATTTGTACATCTGCTTAATTTCGGATTTCATTTGAAAGCAGATGCTATTTCACCGAAAATATTTTATGCGATATATTTGAAAGATAGTATCAAGGATGATATAGACGGCATCTTAGGGATAGGGCTGACGCTTGTTATTAAATAACCGGGAGATTATTCTTTAGATGTAAAAATTAATAAATACTATGCTTTCTGATTAAGAAAAATGGATCGGTTTACACTTCCATTATTTCTTTTTCTTTATGCTTAAGTATATCCTCAACAAACTTTGTATGCTCATCGGTCAGTTTTTGAGTTTTATCCTCTGCTGTTTTCAGCTGATCCTCAGTAATCCTCTTTGCCTTTTCTTCTCTTTTCAGATGGTCATTTGCATCGCGCCTGACATTCCTTAATGCTACTTTAGCGTCCTCACCGAATTTTTTAATAAGCTTAACCAGCTCTCTTCTTCTTTCCTCATTCAAAGGCGGAATAGGTATTTTTAAGTTTGTACCGTCACTTACCGGGTTTAGACCTATATTCGCTTCCATTATAGCTTTATCCACTATATTCAGCATCGATTTATCCCATGGTGTAAAAGAGAGTGCATGCGCATCGAGAACAGTAAGATTGCCTGTCTGGCTTATCGGGACCATGCTGCCGTAATAATCAACTTTAATTCCATCGAGTAAGGCAGTAGTTGCTTTCCCGGAACGGATTTTAGCCAGCTCAATGCGGAGGTTTTCAATGGTTTTATCCATTTTGGATTTAGCATCTTTAATAATTTGATCCATAAACTACCTCTCTGCCTGTTAAACTTTTTTGGTTACAGAAAAAAGAAAAAATGCATTGTAAATTTATTTACCGGAGATGAATAATAAAAATATTGAAGTAAAGATTTACTTAAGAGTTTCCGATAAATAATTAATTGTAGTTCCCACATTCTCACCTTTTACAAGCTTAAGAAGATTATCGGGCACATCCATATTGAAAACAACCATCGGAAGACTATTTTCCTGGCAAAGGCTTACAGCCGTAAGATCCATTATCTTTAAATTTTTTTTCAAAATATCGATGTAGTTTATATTTTCAAATTTAAATGCTTTGGGATTTTTCTCAGGATCGGAATCGTAAACACCATCGACGCGTGTTCCTTTAATAATTACATCCGCCTGAATTTCAACTGCTCTTAAAGAAGCGGCAGTATCGGTGCTGAAATAAGGATGACCTGTACCGGAACCGAAAATTACAACTCTACCCTTCTCAAGATGCCTTAAAGCTCTTCTCCGGATATAAGGTTCTGCAATTTCTTCCATTTTTATTGCACTCATCAGCCTTGTATAAATGCCTCTACGTTCAATTGCATTCTGCAGTGCTAGAGAATTAATCATTGTGGCAAGCATTCCCATTTGGTCTCCCGTAACGCGGTCAATCCCCTGATCACCGGCACTCAGGCCGCGGTAAATATTCCCCCCGCCTATTACAAGACCTACCTGCACACCGATATCATGAATTTTTTTTATCTCGGTAGAAAAAAAATCGAGCACGCACGCATCAATTCCGAATTCTTTTTTTCCCACCAATGATTCGCCGCTCAGTTTTAGCAGAATTCTTTTATATTTTAATTCATTCATTCCTAATCGCAATTTATTATTTATACTTAAATATAAAAAAAAAGGTCTTACAAATAAGACCTTCGTGATAATTATTTCTTTTCATCGCCAAGATGGAACCGGCGGAAACCTTCGATCCTTACCGATGATTTATTATTCTGGTTAAATTCCTTAATCAAATCACCGACTGTTTTTGAATTATCTTTAATAAATTCCTGTTCAAAAAGACAATTTTCCTGGTAGAATTTATTCAGTTTTCCTGCAGCAATCTTCTCAAGTATTTGCTCAGGTTTTCCTTCTTTCTTGGCCACTTCCTTGTAAATTTCGATTTCTTTCTCAACTAAATCTTTTGGAACCTCTTCTCTATAAACGCAGATCGGTTTCATCGCTGCAACCTGCATCGCAATATCTTTACCTATTCCTGATAAACCATCATCCTCAGTATTTACGTTCTGAAATTTAACCAGCACTCCAAGCTTTGCGCCGGGATGAATGTAGTCGACAACATATCCGTTTTCGATGGAATCAACAATGAACCGGGAAATTTCAATTTTTTCTCCAATCCTTCCGAGTATATCATTTAATTTATTGTTTATTGAATCGGATTGAAGCAGATCAGTTACTGTTTGTGGTTTCTTTTCAGCAATCGTATTTAAGACATCATTCGCAAAAGTTACAAAGTCACTGCTCTTTGCGACAAAATCGGTTTCGCAGTTCACTTCTACAATTATTCCGGTCTTGTTATTATCAATAATTCGGGTAAGGATTAATCCTTCATTTGCAGTTTTCTCGGCTCTCTTAGCTGCGACCGATGCTCCTTTTTTTCTCAGCAATTCAATTGCCTTTTCAATATTGCCGCCGGCTTCGGTAAGAGCTTTTTTGCAGTCCATCATGCCGGCGCCGGTTTTTTTTCTTAATTCGTTAACAAGTGAAGCAGTAATTTCCATAAAGTATCCTTTTTAATTTTAAAGAAGAGCTATTCTTTTGCTTCTGCAGATTCTTTTCCCGCTTTTTGGCTTTGAGACTTCTCTTCTTCCCTTTCTTTTTTTATTCTTTCAGTTTCAGCAGCTTCCTCAGCTTTCAATTCTTTAGCTTTTGCATTCCCTTCAATTACTGCATCGGCTATTTGTTTTGTAATCAGCTCAATTGTTTTGACGGCATCATCGTTTGCTGGGATTATGTAATCAACGATATCCGGATCGCAGTTTGTATCAACAATTGCGAATACCGGTATATTCAATCTTTTTGCTTCCTTAATTGCAATGACTTCCTTCTTAATATCCACAACGAACATTGCATTCGGAAGCTTCGACATTGCTTCCACACCCTCAAGAACTTTTTTCAGCTTTTCTTTTTCCCTTGTTAAGAAAAGTCTTTCTTTCTTTGTTATTTTATCGAAAGTTCCATCGGTCTCCTGTTTTTCTATATTATTTAATCTTTTGATGCTTTT
>CAYSGP010000054.1:0-3680 GCA_964430095.1 uncultured Ignavibacteriaceae bacterium | reverse complement strand
TACATATTATAAGCATTAGCCGCGTTTTTAATTTCCGGTATATTGCTCGGAGCCTTTTCAAGAAGCTCTAAGAACCTATGCTCATAGCCGGGCATATTTAATTCTTTCGCGAGCTGAATTGCCCTCGCGGCATAAAGGATTACCTGCACCGTTTCGATTCCGGTTATTTCGTCAAAGAACCAGCCGCAGCTTGTATACATAAGCAATGCATGCCTCTGCAGTTCCAGAAGCTTCATTAATTTTACTTTTTCTTCGCTTGTTAAACCGTCAATGCCGTTTTCTTTTATAAATTGATTTATATTGGATTCATTTCTATCCAGAATAACCTTTATATAATTATCCCTTACCTTCCACATATCAATACTGCTTTTCTCTTGCTTGCTGAGATCAGTTACCAATCCTTTTTCATAAATCGGCATTAGTGCATCACGGAGCCAATCCAATGCTTCACGCAAAGGTTTTCTCCATTCCTGGTTCCAGCCCTGCCGGCCGGAATTACATCCGCAGCTGCTTCTCCATCTTTCAACTCCGTGCACGCAGCTCCATGAAGTATTTTCAATTATTTCAGCTTCAAACTCGGGCGGATATTTTTCCAGGAATTCACCGTAAATGGTAAACTTGGCAAGGTTATTTTTTTCTATGTAATGAATGCAGTAAGCAAGTCCCATATCTCCGTGATGGTGATGATGACCGTATGTCTCGCCGTCAGTTGCGATATGCGAAAGCTGCGGATATTGATCTTCAGTAAAAGCCCCGACCAGACGGTTCCCCAGATTTTCACCTCTTATTAATAAATCACCAAAGGCAATTTCCTGTGAAATTGGTCCGTCATAAAAGAAGAGATTAATTTTCCTTCCGGACGGCAGGCTGCACAGGTATGCTCTCTTAGGATCAACTTTGGCGCCTTCTACATCGATCCAATTTTTTTCCCCGATTTTCCTGATTTTTTTTGCCTGGTGCGGCGCAAGTATTGTAAATTTTATTCCGTATTCCGCCATTAAATCGAGCGATTCGATATCTACTGCAGTTTCTGCCAGCCACATTCCTTCAGGATCTCTTTTAAACCTGAAACGGAAATCTTCAATACCCCAAATAACTGAAGTACGCTTATCCCTTGAATTTGCCAGCGGCATAATTATATGGTTATAAACCTGTGCAATAGCCGAACCATGCCCCGAAAAATTCTTTTGACTTTCAATGTCTGCTTTCAGTATGTCCTGGTAAACATCCGGAACATTTTCTTCCATCCATGAAAGCAGGGTAGGACCGAAATTGAAGCTGATTTTGGAGTAATTATTAATTATAGAAGCTACTCTGCTGTCATGATCCAGAATTCTTGCAGCGGTATTAGGGCTGTAGCACTCTGAAGTAATCCTTTCATTCCAATCTCGGTAAGGGTATGCAGAGTCTTGAACCTCAATCGCTTCAAGCCATGGGTTTTCTCTCGGAGGCTGATAAAAATGCCCGTGAATACAAACATATCTTTCCATTCAATTCTCTTTCCTCTGGTAAACAGATAAACTAAATTTTTTGATTGTAATGTTTTGACTTTTCCCAATAATTTTTTTTGGCGTTGAAGTCCCCGGGCCGTTCCATTCTTCATCTGCTGAATCAAATATTTTCTCCCAGTTTCCGCGGGGAAACGGAACCAGGGCAGTAACAGCTTCGGAATCAAAATTATAAAGAATAAAATAGTTCTTATTCTTCAGCTCTCTTCTCCTTAAAGCAAATACATTTGGAGAACCCGTTTCAACAACTTCATGACCGATTTTACTTCCCGTTAATAAATTCTTTTTCCTGAATTTTAACAATGACTTATAATAAGTAAGCATTACTCTATGTTTTTCATCATTAAGCAAATCCCAGTTAAGCTTTGATTTTAAAAATGTCTGCTCGTTCGAGGGGTCAGGTATATCTCCTCTTTCACTCCTTGATTTTTCCCAGTTAAAAATCTCAAACTCTTTATTTCTTCCCTCTCTCACTGCGGAATTTAATTGTTTATCCATATGGCTTACGAAAAACAGGAAAGGCGCGTTTTCGGCATATTCTTCTCCCATAAAAAGCATCGGGATGTATGGTGCTAATATCATAAAACCCGCTGCAAGCTTCAGGGCTTCAAAAGAAATAAGAGCCGATAATCTTTCGCCGAAAGCCCTATTGCCAATCTGATCATGATTCTGGATGAATACAACAAACTGAGCCGGCGGAAAGAGAGAGGCATCACTTCCGTGCCTTCTTTTCCGGTAGTTAGAATATTTTCCCGAATAAACAAATTTATTCCTCAAAGATTCTTTCAAGTCTTCAGCCGCACCGAAATCCTTATAATAACCATTCTGTTCGCCTGTAAGCAAGGCGTGAACCGAATGGTGAAAATCATCGCACCATTGCGCGCCTATTCCGTAACCTCCTGATTCCCTTGAATTAATTATCTTAACATCATTAAGATCGCTTTCAGCAATCAGAACCAATTTTTTTCCAAGCTTTTCCGAAAGATCTTCAACTCTTTCCGAAACTTCCTTTAAAAAATGCTTTGCGCTCATATCAAAGATTGTTTCTACTGCATCGAGCCTTAAAGCATCCATATGAAAAATTTCAAACCAGTACAACGCATTTTCAATGAAAAAATTTCTCACCGCATCACTATAAGCTTCATCAAAATTGATCGCACTTCCCCAAGGTGTTTTATACTTTTCCGTAAAGTAATATCCATATTGTCCGAAATAATTTCCTTCAGGACCTAAATGATTATATACTACATCGAGAATCACTGCGAGTCCTTTTGAGTGGCATGAGTTCACCAATTTTTTAAGTCCATCCGGACTGCCGTAAGCGCTGTTTGGTGCATACGGATAAACACCATCATATCCCCAATTGCGTGCTCCGGGAAACTGAGCAGCGGGCATTATTTCAACAGCGGTTATCCCGAGTTCCTTCAAATAATCCAGCTTTTCCGTTATCGCTTCGAAAGTACCCTCTTTTGTGAAGGTCCCGGTATGCAGTTCATAAATTATATAATCATTCAGTAGAATTCCTTTCCATCTTTTATCCGTCCAGTTGAAAGCAGAGTGATCAATTACTTGGGAAAGTCCATGCACATCTTCCGGCTGATAATTTGAAGCAGGATCGGGCCGGTCGGATTTATTATCTATAGAGTAAAAATATTTTGCCCCAGGCTCAAGTTTTTCAATCCTTATTTTCCAATAGCCGCATTCATCTTTTTCCATCGGAATAATTTTTTTTTCGGGATGGACAAAGATGAGCGAAATATTTTTTGCTTTGGGCGACCAGACTATAAAATCGCATTTATTATTTAAATAACAGGGACCTATCTTCATATAATTTTTTTTTAAAAAAGGAAAGAATCATAGCGATAAGAATTAAGGCTAATTTGCCTTTTCAATTGCTAATTTGTTTAGATATTGAAGCAAATTAAGAGGAACTGAATCCCATTCTGTATTTTTTTCCAGATCGGAAGTTAATTCATTCAATGCTTTTTCAAGTAAATATATTTCTATTAAATATTCGGCATCATTTATATTCAAGGGAAGGAAACCGTCATTTATTGCCGTATCCCAGTAAGATTTTAAAAGAATACCCGACATATACTGCCACCACAGCATTGAAAACGGTTCTAGTTCTTTTAATTCATTGTTCAATCTGGTTTTATACTTCATAACTGA
>CAYSGP010000053.1:0-2989 GCA_964430095.1 uncultured Ignavibacteriaceae bacterium | reverse complement strand
GGAAGTAGAAAATGGGATACTTTATCTGCGCAGCTGCCTTCGGAGTTGGAATTAAATAATATTTCAGCGGCTGTATATCCTTTCATTAAAATTAATTTCAGCTTTATAGATACAAGTCTCTCCGGATCAAATTCACTTTTGCTCAAAAGCGTCTCTTCAGATTTTATCTCTGTGCCTGAAATTAATATAAGCAGAAATAATTTTACAATAACCCCTGATACGGTGGAGCAGGGGTTTGATGTGAATTCATCTTTAAAAATTACAAACATCGGGTTTGCGGATGCAGACAGTTTAAATGTGAAATTCTTTATTAATAATTCCGATTCTGCGTTCTTTTCTTCAGCAATCGGATTAAAAAAAGACAGCTCGGTAATAATAACTAAAAACATGATAAACACAATTTCACTGAACCCTGCTACCTTGTACAACATTAAAGCTATTGCAGAAAATAAATTCCAGGAATTCTACACTTTTAATAACATTTCCGAAAAAAGTTTTTATGTTGCGCGAGATTCGATAGGCCCTTTGTTTAAAATAACATTTGACGGCCATGAGATCGGGGACGGCGATTTCGTATCGGCTGATCCGGAGGTTCTCATTACTTTGTCCGACAGCAGTCCGCTTCCGCTTGATACCAGCATGTTCACATTAATTCATACTTTCAACCAGAATGTCATGCCGATATCTTTTTCTCAGCCGGATATTCAGTTCAGCTATACTCCTTATCCGAATTCCTCGGCAGCAATAAAATGGACTCCCCGGCTTCAGGAAGGAGAGCATACTCTTGAAGTGCTCGCGAAAGATGCATCCGGCAATTTCTTTGATACAACATCTTCAAGAACTACATTTTATGTTTCAAATACTCCCGAATTAAAGAACATTTATAACTTCCCGAATCCGTTTAAGAATGATACATATTTCACTTTTGAGCTTAGCTCAATTCTTCCCGAAGAAATCTATATTAAAGTTTATACGGTTGCAGGGCGTTTAATTAAAGATTTTTCAATACCTTTAAATGATTTAAAGCCGGGATTTAACAGGATTTATTGGGATGGCAAGGATCAGGACGGGGATGAAATAGCAAATGGTTTATATTTTTACAAGATTGTGGCTAAAATAAGCGGAATTGTAAAGTCTTCCACTGAAAAATTGGTTAAGGTAAGATAATCTTCCCGGCTCATCATCCGGTATTAAATTTGTATTGTTTATTATTCCAATAATCTGATTTAGGGCATTTGAAAATTGAAAATACGTTTCTTAACCTGAATTTAAATCTCAATTTCCGTATTTTCGGTTCGATAAATTCAAAGCCGGGTTTATAATTAAAAGATTAATTTTTATTAAAAAGAGGTAATAAATGTGCGGGATTGTCGGTTATATCGGTGAAAAAAATTGTGTTCCGATCCTGATTAACGGACTGAAACGCCTTGAGTACAGGGGGTACGATTCTGCGGGGATCGGCATTATTTCTCCGGGTAGCTCCTATCTGCTTAAAAGCCCCGGCAAGGTTTCTCTTCTGGAAGAAAAAATAGAAAAATTGAGCTTATCTGCCAATCTTGGTATTGCGCATACAAGATGGGCTACTCATGGTATTCCAAATGAAATTAACGCTCATCCTCATTTTAATTCGCGCAAAAATCTTTTTCTTATTCACAACGGGATAATTGAAAATTTCAGGACTCTCAGAAAAAGTCTTGAGAATCAAGGTTATATTTTCATTACCGAAACGGATACGGAGGTTCTTGTCCATCTGATCGACAGTTTTTTAGATAAAGGATATAATTTATTTAAATCCGTAAGACTCGCTTTGAACGAAGTCGAAGGTACTTATGGTATTGCCGTTATTTATGAAAATGAACCTGATAAAATTATTGCAGCGCGGAAAGGTTCTCCGCTGGTTATCGGTTTAGGAGACAACGAAAACTTTATCGCTTCCGATGTCTCCGCTATACTTGCCTATACCAAGCAGGTTATTTACATGGAAGACGGCGAGCTTGCTGAAGTTCACAAAGACAAGCTGATTACAAAAACCATTCACGATGATGAAGTTGAAAAGGAAATTCATGAAATAAGCATGTCGCTCGATGAAATTGACAGGGGCGGATATCCTCACTTCATGCTCAAGGAAATCATGGAGCAGCCTGATTCGGTAAAGAACTCAATGCGCGGCAGATTAATTATTGATGAAGGTACTGCAAAGCTCGGCGGACTTGAAAACGTTATCGAACGGCTTGCCGCCTGCAAAAGATATATTATTTCTGCCTGCGGTACTTCATGGCATGCCGGCCTGGTTGGTGAATATATGCTCGAACAGTTCACCCGTATTCCGACCGAAGTGGAATATGCTTCCGAATTCAGGTACAGAAATCCGATTGTGAAAAAAGATGATGCTATTTTCTTCATTTCACAGAGCGGCGAAACTGCTGATACTTTAGCAGCAATGCGCGAAGCTAAAATTAAAGGTGCACTTGCACTCGGTATCTGCAACGTTGTGGGAAGCTCTATTGCCAGGGAAAGCATTGCAGGAGTTTATACTCATGCCGGACCTGAGATTGGTGTCGCTTCAACTAAAGCATTTACGTCTCAGCTTGTAGCTCTTGCATTGATTACTCTGCTGCTTGCCAGGAAGAAGAATATGAGTCTTGTTGACGGCAAAAGTATTGCGGAAGAGCTTTTAAAAATTCCGGATAAGATTTCAAAAATTCTTACATTAAATAATCAGATTGAAGAAATTGCCGGATAGTTTAAAGACTCCAGGAATTTCCTTTACCTCGGAAGGGGATATAATTTCCCCGTTGCGCTTGAAGGTGCATTAAAGCTTAAAGAAATTTCATACATCCACGCCGAAGGATATCCTGCGGCCGAAATGAAGCATGGTCCAATAGCTTTAATTGATAAGAACATGCCTGCCGTTTTCATTGCGCCGAAAGATTCAACATATGATAAGATCATCAGCAACATTGAAGAAGTAAAAGCACGCAGGGGAAGG
>CAYSGP010000052.1:0-4123 GCA_964430095.1 uncultured Ignavibacteriaceae bacterium | reverse complement strand
TTCCTCTGAAGAAGAGTCGACCCAGATAGGTGAAGGTGTTGAGCTTGTAAACGGAATTATAGGGTACGGATGTCATATATTTTATGGGGTTAAAGCAGTAAGATTTGTCCTCGGTAATAATTCCAATCTGAAGTACGGAGCCCGACTTATAAATTCATTTCTTGGTGATAATTCCACAATATCCTGCTGTGAGGTTCTGAATAATCTTATCTTTCCTGCTCATGAACAGCATCATAATAATTCTTTCCTGGTTGCATCATTAGTAATGGGACAAAGTAATGTAGCAGCCGGTGCCACAATCGGCTCAAACCATAACAGCAGGGCAAATGATAATGAAATTCAGGCCGGCCGCGGCTTCTGGCCGGGTCTATGTACGAGCGTCAAACATCCATGCCGCTTTGCCTCTTTTACATTATTATCAAAAGCAGATTATCCAGCCGAACTTGATATCCCTCTCCCCTTCTCACTTTTAAATAATAATTTATCCAAAGACCGGCTGGAAGTTATGCCGGCATTCTGGTGGCTTTATAATATGTATGCCCTTGCAAGAAATACCGGCAAATACAAAAGCCGCGACAATCGGAAACGTAAAATTCAAAATATAGAATATGAAGCTTTAGCGCCGGATACAGTTGAAGAGATTTTTGATGCATGCAGGCTTCTCGAAATCTGGACAGCAAAAGCATGGCTGCTCGGCAGCAATGAGAGCAAAACCAAGGATGAAAATGAACTGATGAAAATCGGAAAAGATCTTTTATCTGGGCCCGCTGATAAAATTAAAAATTTGGAAGTTCTCGGCGAGGATATGGAAAAATCTAGCAGGAAAGTCGTGATAATTAAAGTTCATGCTGCTTACCATGCTTACCATGATATGCTTCATCATTATGCAGTAAAAAACCTGCTTGCTTATTTAAACTCAAATCATAAAGCCGGTTTTTCGCTGATGAATCAAGAATTAAAAGGAGAAAGAGTTACTAAGTGGGTTAATTTCGGCGGACAGCTCTTACCCGAAAAAGATGCGGATCAGCTTCGGGCAGATATCGGATCAGATAAGCTCAATTCATGGGAAAATATTCATGCAAGGTATAATGAGCTTTGGGAAAAATATCCGCTGGAAAAAGAGAAGCATGCTTATGCAGTGCTTTGCGAATTAAACTGTACATCAGTATTGACAAAAGAGCAATGGCTGTCGTCTTTGGATAAAGGAGTTAAGATACAGGAATTTGTAAGCGAGCAGGTTTATATCTCAAGAAAAAAAGACTATGACAATAAATTCCATCACGCAACATTCAGGAATACGAATGAAATGATCGCTGCAATCGGTGTCGTTGATGATAACAGCTTTGTAAAACAAGTTCGGCAGGAAACTAAAGAGTTTAAAGAACTGGTTGCGGAAATCAAGAAAAGGAATTAATAAAATAACAATTAACAAATCCCAAAAAAATTGATTATTAATACGAATATTCTAGGAGCAATAGGGAATACATCGCTGATACAACTGCAGAACGTTGTTCCTTCGGGTTGCGCAAAGATTTATGTAAAACTTGAATGGGAAAATCCCACCGGCAGCATGAAAGATCGTGCGGCGCAGGCAATGATCTCAAAAGCTGAAGAAGGCCGCTTAATGCAGGGAGATACAATTGTTGAATATACCGGAGGGAGCACAGGCATATCACTTGCTTTGGTCAGTATTGCAAAAGGATATCATATCCATTTAATTACCTCTGATGCATTCAGCCAGGATAAACTTAACCAGATGAAGGCTTTTGGTGCCGAACTAACAATAATACCGAGCGAAGGAGGACGTACTACCAAAAAATTGATTCTTGAGATGATTGAAGCCGCCAGGGAATTCAGCATGCAGCCTCACACATTCTGGACCGATCAGTTGAATAATTACGACAGCATTACAGGTTATTATTCATTAGCTGAGGAAATTTTAAAGCAAACAAGCAATCAAATAAATGCATTTGTTCATTGTGTCGGCACTTCGGCTTCATTGCGGGGTGTTGCTACTGTATTAAAACGTTATAATCCACAGATTAAAATAGCAGCCGTTGAGCCTGAAGAATCAGCAGTGTTATCAGGAGGACAACCGGGACCTCATAATATTGAAGGAGTTGGTATTGGCTACACTCCCCCGCTATGGGATGCAAATTTGGCAGATGAAATTATTCCTGTTAAAACCGAAGATGCAAAAGCCATGGCCCGGCGCTTAGCACGGGAAGAAGGTCTTTTTGCCGGAACATCTTCAGGTGCAAATGTCATTGCTGCAATTCGAATAGCAGAGAAATTAGGTCCGGAGGCTAAAGTCGTTACTCTAATGGTTGATTCCGGTTTGAAATACCTGAATACAGATCTTTACAAAGAATAGGATTTATATTCAATTATAAGCAATATTACAGACTATAATATGAAGCTCTCATATAAATGTCGTGCGGAGGTTTAGATGCATATCAGGAAGATTTTTCTTTTATTGCTTGTTGTTTCAGCCATTTCTTACGCTCAGTTCCTGGATTCATTTGACAAAAATAAAATTGAAGGATGGTTCTTCTTTACCGGAGACGGAACGGCAGAAATGGATTTTATCCAGAAAAACGGTTACGCAACTATTGTAGTGGATGGAACAAAAGATAAATACAATGTCTATTGGACATTAATAAAACGTAATGTGACTGCATTCCTGGATATGAATAAATTTCTAGATACGCTCAATCAATTGCGTGTCGAAGCAAAAGTCCGCGTACACAATGCACCTCGTCGCCTTAACATGATGATGAATACAAACAGAACAACAAATTTTCATATTGATCTAATGGAATTTGATATACCGGATACAACCGGCTGGTATATCATCAGTATGACTACAAAAAAATTTGATGCCCGCCCGGGAGATACGGTTTATGTTCAGTTAGCTGCAACGGATTATGGATTGCAAAAATATTATGTGGATATAGATTATTACAAAGCCGACATAGTAAATAGAAATACTGCCGGACCGGATAAAGGAGAGCTTATCCCCTATCATCCGCAGGTTCCTGAAATAAATACTTTTTCAAACCACCTTATTGCGGCAGATGATGCATTGATTAATTCGGAATTTGCTGATGTAAACTTTAATGATTGGCATGCCGAAGACAAAGAAGGTGAAGCACGCATATTAACGATCAACGGCAGTCAATGGGCTATTTTAAAATGGGAGCTTGAAAAGTTTAAGAATTTAAATGCTGACGGACCTGGCCTGTTGGAATTAACAACCTTTTCAGTATTAAAAGGCGGAGATTATATCCGGACTTTCGGCGAAGATTTCGGGATTGAATTCGGTAAAGTCAGAGTGATTGAAATTCTCGGAGGCGATGCGGAGTGGGATCAAAATAAAGTAACATATAACAATTTTATAAAGGGGCAGAACTATTCCGGGGTTTTTAACGAGCAGATGATTTATGATTTTGAGCCGGCCGATCAAAAGGGAGCTAAAAATTTTATTACCATTTCAAAACCGGTACTCCAGCGTCTGCTGAACGGAACGACTAAGGGATTAATGCTTCGTCCGTTAGGTGCTCTAGATGCTTCCTTTTTTGCATCGGAAGATAAATCCAAAGCACCTAAGCTTCATTTTAATGCTAAATAAAGAGAAAAATAGAGATCGCCGGATTTGAGTATTGAGTAGTAGAAATCGTTCTTTAAATGAATTTAAAATTTTTCTTCACCAAAGAAAATTACAGCTTAACTCACACCTCCGCCTAAGCTCGCCCGACTTAACCCGGCTAACCCGAAACAGACTTTCATGCTTTTAAAGTTTTTTGAACAGCAATTTTCCAAATCTAATTTTTATTTCTAAAAAAAATTATTGGATGAAATATGTTTTATTAATACATTAATAAAACCATAAGTGATGTGAATAAAGTTCAAAACGATCCGAATGGATTTTTTAGCGAGGCAAACGGATTTTTAAATATGCTGAATAGAGTTTTAAACGGGCTGAATAGAGTTTCAAATCAGTTAAATATTATTTTAAACGACTTAAATGTAGTTTCAAATGGTCCAAATATAGCTGCGGAAGGCTTAAATAGAATTAAAAATGACTCATATATAGTTTCGAATGAGCTAAAGATAGTAAAAA
>CAYSGP010000051.1:0-2815 GCA_964430095.1 uncultured Ignavibacteriaceae bacterium | reverse complement strand
GGAGGTTTTGAACTTGCTCCGATGAATTTGTCTCAATTGCCAAATCGGCTGCAGGTATAGCGGGACCAAGATCCCGGCCTGCCGGTTTAAGACCGGTAAACGGTTCACCCTCTCCCGTGCGGTGCAGTCTTACTGCTGTTTCAAAGAAATAATTATCTGCAATTTCCCTTGCTTCGGGAGAACGATTCATGACAGTGAGCGTTTTTTCGAAAAGATTATTTAATTCCTGCTCAAAATCTTTTTTAATCCAAATGAGAGTAAATTTAATATTGCCGGTTTCAAGAGATTTTTGAGCTGCTTTTACTACAGGTCCGTCGAGACCATCACAATGAGCAAATAATTGAAAATCTGAAAAGAATAAAAAAGAAATTAAGACTGCAGTTGTTCTTAAGAATTTATATTTCATTTTATTATCTCCCTGAGATTAACTTTTTATTTACATCTTTCACACATCTGAAGCCAAGATTATTAACTGTATAATTTGCTTTTAAGCTGCTGCGAAAACCATAACGCATAAAAGCAGGGTAATTTCTTGCATCGGCAGAGCTGCTGCTGCTTGCGCCGCAAAAAAGATTTCTTTCCATTGAGGCATCGCCTCTGGATTCACCTGTAACCAAGGCAGTGTTAAAGTCGTAAGTCCATTCCCAAATCAAACCATGCAGGTCATACAAACCCCAATAATTTCTATCTGTCGAACCGACCTGCGGAAGCTTTTCGGGAGATTTTTTAGAATACCAATCGAGAATAGACTGAATTACTTTTTCATCTCCATATGCGTTTGGTTTAATTCTGCTAGCTGAAGCAGCGTACTCCCATTCGGCAACTGTAGGCAGTCTTTTGCCTGCCCACTTTGCATAAGCTTTAGCTGCAAACCAGGAAATATTTGTAACCGGGCCTTTGGGATTAACTTCTTCTCCCAGTTCCAAATCACCCTTCCAATGTTTTAAATATGATTTATCTGCAAAAAGTCTTTTGATCTTAGATCTTAGCCATTTAGGATTAGCTTTCACAAATTCAAGAAAATGAGCATTTGTAACCGGATATACATCCATGTAGAATGGTTCAACTTTTATTTTAGTCTCTCCGGATTCTTCCTTATATAATGGCATATAATAGCCGCCAGAGATAAAAACCATTTTTGATTTATCCTGTGCATTACCCTGAAAAAACATTCCCAGAAATAAAATCACTTGGGTAATATTTCTGATCATCATTTTCATTTTACTTCAGCAACTTTCTTTGATCTGGCTTTATTTACCTCTTCTTTGGTTACAACTTTTCCGGAATTACCCCACTGACTATACACATATGTTAAAACCGCAGCGGCCTGGTCGTCATTCAAATTCTGAGGAAGCATTATGCCGTTGTAGCTTTTCCCGTTTACAGTTATAGGCTGCTGAAGTCCGTTGATAACTGTGCTGATCGCTCTTTCTTTGCTTTGATTCAAATAATCCGATGCGGCTAAAGGGGGAAAAACATTTGGGAGTCCTTCACCATTTGCCTGGTGACAAGGAACGCAGGTATTTTTGAAGACGCTTTGTCCGAGTAATTTTAAATCATTTGAATTTGCAGATTGTTTTTCATTTCCATTGGATTCCTGCCGGACTGAATATCTAGAAGTTTTAACCTCCAGATCGGATCCCTGGTAAATCTGATCCTTTTGTTTACCTGAGTAAATAGTAAAATTATTTTCTCCGGAAACCTGCATCATTCCTATTGCACCCTTATTGAATGCACGGAAAATCGAATGATCGACAAGTATGTATGTACCGGGGACATCGACTTCAAATTCGACTATCGCAGAACCTCCGGCAGGAATAAGTGTGGTTTGAACATTTTTTTGAGATACAATGGTCCCTCCCTCGCCATATACTCTATCAAAAATTTCTCCAATAACATGGAATGAGGAAACCAGGTTCGGACCGCCATTTCCGATAAAGAGCCTGATTGTTTCGCCTGTTTTTGCGTTCACGGCATTGTCGCCGGTTAAGGATCCGACTGAACCGTTAAATACAACATATTCCGGTTCTTCATTAACGGCTTTTTCCTGTGAAAAAGACTGCGCTCCGGTTTCGCCGTTTTTTCCCTCTGTGTAGAATTCACTCTGCATAATGTAATATTCATGATCGACGGGAAGGAGGCCTTCTTTCGGTTCGACAAGGATAAGCCCATACATTCCGTTTGCAACATGGAGACCTACCGGAGCAGTTGCGCAGTGGTAAACATACAAGCCGGCATTAATTGCTTTAAAAGAAAATGTGGAAGTATGTCCGGGCGCTGTAAAAGAAGAGGCTGCTCCACCGCCGGGACCTGTTACTGCATGAAGATCGATATTGTGGGGCATTTTGCTCGAGGGACTGTTATGCAGATTGAACTCCACCAGATCACCTTCTTTTACCCTTATAAATTTTCCGGGAACTTCTCCGCCGAAAGTCCAGAATGTGTATTCAGCGCCGTCTGCCAGTCTTTTAGCAACTTCGGTCGTTTCAAGATTTATTATCACTTTCGCAGAATGCTTTCTAGTAATCGGTGCGGGAACGTAAGGTGCATACGTTAATCTTGCGTATTCTTCCCCTTTAATTTCATGAGAATATGTTTCTTCGCATCCGTGCAGAAGTAAAATTGCAGGAAGAGAGAGCAATGCAAATAGTAGTAATATTATTATGACTGACTTTTTATTTTTTTTCATAAGAGTCTCCATAGAATTAATTCTTTGTTTCCGGATTTTCATTTAAAATTAAATTTCTTTTATCTGAATCTTTTATAATATCTTGTTCCGCCTTAAATTTTTTATCCGAATCTTTGTTAAACTCCT
>CAYSGP010000050.1:0-4373 GCA_964430095.1 uncultured Ignavibacteriaceae bacterium | reverse complement strand
CTGTTTCAGTTATAATAATTTCCGCACATGGAAGTGTTGAAAATGCAATAAAAGCAACCAAGCTTGGAGCTTTTGATTTTATAGAAAAACCGGTTGACCGGGATAAACTGCTTATAAGTGTAAGAAATGCAGTTGAGCAATCGAAGCTGCTTACAGAAAATGAGGAGATAAGAAGAGCCTATATCGGTGAAGGAAAAATCCTGGGTAAAAGCAGGGCAATTACTAAAATACTTGAGATGATTGAGAAAGTTGCTCCGCTCGATACTCGGATTTTAATAACCGGCGAAAACGGCACGGGGAAAGAATTGGTAGCCCGGGCAATACACAATAAAAGCAGCAGGAAAGACGGACCCTTTATTGAAGTAAATTGTGCGGCTATTCCGAATGAATTGATTGAATCGGAATTATTCGGTCACGAGAAGGGTTCATTTACGGGTGCAGTGCAGCAGCGGATCGGAAAATTTGAATTGGCAAATAAAGGAACAATATTTTTAGATGAAGTCGGGGATATGAGTCATCAGGCCCAGGCAAAAGTTTTAAGGGTAATTGAAGACTGCAAGCTGGAGAGAGTCGGCGGTGCAAAAAAAATTGAAGTCGATGTAAGAATAATTGCTGCAACCAATAAAAATCTTAAAGAAGAAATTGAAAAAAATAATTTCAGGGAAGATCTTTATCACCGTTTGAATGTAATACCAATTCAAATTCCCCCGCTGAAAGAAAGAACGGAAGATATACCTATACTTGTGGAAATTTTCGCAAATGAAATCAGCACAAGATATAAAAAAGGTTTCGTAAGATTTGATGAGCAAGCCCTCAAATTTCTACAGGGATTACCTGGAGCGGAAATATCCGCGAGCTAAAAAACTTTATTGAAAGAGTAATAATTATTATCGATAAAAAAGAAATCAATAGAAAAGATATCGAACCCTTAATTGCAGGCGGACAGACCTCTTTAGGCGATATAATAAATGAAAGCAATTCATTCCAGGATTTCAAAGAAAAAGCGGAAAAGGCTTTCATTATAAAGCAGCTTGAGTTAAACGAATGGAACATAAGCAAAACTGCGGAAATGCTGGATATACAGAGAAGCCATCTTTATAATAAAATAAAAAAATACGGAATCGAAAGAGCCGAATAATCTATTCCTGCAGAAGAATGCTGCTGAAGAAAGGAGCGTTATGACAATATTTACAAAAATAATTAAGAGAGAAATACCGGCAGATATAATTTATGAAACGGAAAAAGTGCTGGCATTTAAAGATATTGATCCTAAAGCTCCGGTGCATGTGCTGATTATTCCTAAACAGGAAATAGAAAAGATTACGGATATTGACGGAAAAAAGGATGCTCATCTTCTAGGAGAAATGGTTGATGCTGCAAATCAGATAGCAAAACAGATGAACATACATGAAAACGGATTCAGACTAGTAATTAATTGCGGCGGCAACGGCGGGCAGGCAGTTTATCATCTCCACATGCATCTGCTCGGCGGCAGGCAGATGAACTGGCCTCCGGGCTGATTTGGACATAAATCAAATCAATTTTTATTTATTGCTAATTTTTATATCAGCTGTAATTCTTTTCCCTGTATTACTTTGTATTAAAATTTTTCAATAAATTATTAGCACACATTCCGGTTGACTTTCAGCAAGTGTGCAACTATATTGCTTTTTCAATTAACAATCAGCAGGGCATCAAATGCAAGAAACTAACGAATTCCTTAAATATGTTCCGATTTTTTCAGAACTAAATGAAGATACACTTGAGAAAATTTCAAAGCTCGGAATTCAGAAATCTTTCAAAAAAGATTCTGTTATTCTTTTCGAACATGAAACAGGCTCAGCCCTTTTTGTTATCATCAGCGGTAAGGTAAAAGTATCCAGGGTAAGTGACGATGGTAAAGAAGTTATACTGACTATCTTAGGTGATTCCGATTTTTTCGGCGAGATGGCAATACTTGACGGTTTGGCCAGATCTGCGAATGTTACCGCAATGGAAGATTCAGAGCTATTTATCATTCAGCGGAGCGATTTCCTCGATTTACTGCAGAACCACCCGGAAATTTCAATTACTTTGCTGCAGGAATTAACACAGAGACTTAGAGCGGCAGATATGAAAATCAAATCCCTTTCACTAAAAGATGCGGAAGGAAAAGTAGCGACAGTAATTCTTCAGCTTGCCGATGATGTGGGGAAAATTAAACAAGGAACCGTTGAAATAGAAAAACTCCCTTTTCAGCATGACCTGGCAAATATGGCCGGTACTTCAAGGGAAACAATTTCTAGGACTCTCCATTCTTTCGCTAAAAAAGGTCTAGTTGAGCTTGACGGTTCAAGACTCAGAATTATCAATTACGAAAAATTCAAAGAACTATTCAGTTAAGATAATAAATAATGAACGGGAAAGTAGATTTACATATTCATACTTCGAATTCTGATGGTTTCTACTCTCCTAAAGAGATTATCGAAAAAGCCAAAAATGCTCAACTGGATATTATAAGCATTACCGATCATGATAATCTGTCGGGTATTCAGGAAGCTGCCAGCCTAGGAGCAGATGCAGGGGTTGAAGTAATTCCGGGTTTGGAGATCAGCTCGGATATCAGGGATAAAGAAGTTCATATCCTGGGTTATTTTATCGATTTAGACAGCGAGGAACTAGAGAGGTATCTTTCCTTTTTCAGGGAAGAAAGAATTAAACGTGCTGTAAGAATAGTGCAGAAATTAAATTCTCTCGGATTGCCTCTTTCATTTGAAGAAGTTCTTATTCACGCCAAACATTCCGCAATCGGCAGGCCTCATATAGCTCATAAAATGCTTGAAAAAGGGCTTGTTTCAAATTATTATGAGGCATTTAATAAGTATATCGGGAACGGGTGCCCCGCTTATGAAAAAAAAGTTCACATTTCACCCCAAAGCGCTTTTAAAATCATCAGCGATGCAGGCGGCTTATCATTTATTGCACATCCCGGCAATATGCCTGAAGATATTTTGAAGGAGCTTATTGATTCCGGGGTCGACGGAATTGAAGTGGTACATCCTTCCCATAGTACCCAGCAGGAAAAATTTTACAGGGGAATTGTAAACGAATATTTCCTTCTTGAATCGGGTGGATCTGATTTCCATGGCGGGAAAAGGGATGATGAGAAGAATTTCGGGAAATACACAATTCAATCCTCTTCGGTTGATGCCATGAGAAAACGGCTTTTAAAAAATACTGCATAAAATTATTCTCAATCTTTTTATTATGAAAATTTTTGAAGGAAGCTCTTCCCCTGCCGGATTAAAGCTGGCAGTAGTACAAAGCAAATACAACGATATAATCGGTGAAAGGCTTTTAAAAGGAGTAACGGATTGTTTAAATAAATACGGTCTGAAGGAAGAAAATTACGAGATCATTAAAGTACCCGGTGCTTTTGAAATTCCTTTAACTGCAGATAAACTCGCCTCTCAAAAAAAATATGATGCGATAATCTGCATCGGAGCAGTTATTAGAGGAGAAACTTTGCATTTTGATTTAATCGCTTCCGAAGTAAGCAGGGGAATAATGCAGACATCATTGAAATACTGCATACCGGTAATCTTCGGGGTTTTAACTACCGAAAATGTGGAGCAGGCTGTTGAAAGATCCCGGCCGGATTCCTCCAATAAAGGATGGGAAGCAGCGCTGACTGCAATTGAAATGGCTGATTTAATAAGAAGGATTTAATTTTTTCCCGTAATAAAAAAGATCCACACCCGCATTCTCTATATTCATCTTATTTCCCATCTCGGAATAAAATATCTGAAAACTTAAGGCTCTTAAGCTGTCCAATTCATCCTTTTCCAAGGTATATTTGAATTTATCGGTTTTTCCGTCAAGATAATAGTCTACAATGGGGAGTAAAGGACCTATTATTATTACAGAATCGTTTTTCATTTTCTCCGATCTTTCAATGAGCCATTTTGCATCTGAAATCATCTCCTCTCTTAATACATTTTCTCTAAAAATTAATCCATATATGCCGTGGGAATGTGAAAATAAGAAAGGTGAAAAAATAAAAAGGAGCATGAGTATCACAAATATTTTTCTTTTAAGTTCTGCAGCGGCGAGAATCAGCACGAAAGGGAGCAGCGGTACAAGATAACCGCTTTCAAGCGGAAGTCGAAAAAACAAAACCAAGTATAATATAATGGCTCCCATCACTATTTGGATCAAATATATTTAAATTTCGCATCTCTATACTCCACCCACACCCCGCAATACATCTAAAATAGTTATCTATTTTTTTCCACATCTTATTTTATATTAAAGATTTTACAAAAAGATTTCAATGTTTTATCATCTGCAAAAAAACAATATGCGTATTCATTAGATGAGCTACCAAACTTTAA
>CAYSGP010000049.1:0-7637 GCA_964430095.1 uncultured Ignavibacteriaceae bacterium | reverse complement strand
TAAAAAATACTACTGTTACAGATACACTCGAACTAAAAATTAATGGCGGGGACAGAGAATCGATTTTGGAAAGTAAAAAAGCTGATCTTAACATAAGCATTGAGAATGCTATTCCGCTTACAGCATCTTTTAAAGTAGTATTAGCCGATAAAGATTTTAATCCTCTTTTTACAATCAGCAGAAACTCTTTGGGAGAAGATTCATTGCTGGTTAACGGCGGAGAAATTAATTCTTCAACAGGTGATGTCATTTCCCCGGCTTCAAGCTTTCACGGTATTTCTTTGGATGCAGATGAGATCCGCATGCTTGCAAATTCTTATTACGCAATAGTTTCCACAACGATTAAAACCAAAGAATCATCTGAAAACTTATCCAGTCTCCAGATGGTTCCGATAAAAGTTTCCAATTGGGTAAGCATTAAGGCTTACGGTATGGTCAGATATCATGTAAACCCTGATTAAAAAAATATGAAAATAATTACTTCTTTTTTAACAATTTTTTTAGTTTTAAGCTCTTTATGCAAAGCACAGTATGGTTCATCCGGGAATACTGATGCAAGAAGCACCGGGATGGCTAAAACTTCAAATGCCGTTTCCTTTGGAATTTATTCTCTGGGGATTAACCCAGCAAATTTATTAGGCGGTGACCAGACAGTTGATTTCGCTCTGCCTCTTCCGCTTCCGAATTTGTCTCTAAAGTCAGGAACCGATTTTCTATCAATTAATGAGTTGAATTATTTTTTTGGCGGAGTTGACGGAGAAGGAAGATATTTAAACGAGCAGGATAAAGAACGGATGAGAGATCTATTTAGAGGCGGCGGATCTGTTTTTGCAGATGCTTCCATAAATCTTTTTGCACTGAACTATAAAAATGAATCAATAGGTGCAATAGCATTTTCAATAACCGATTATTCCGCAGGAAAGTTTGTATTTCCTGAAGCCCTTGTTGATCTCGCATTAACAGGAAATACACAAAACAAGACTTATTCTTTCGATGATGAAGAAGTGCACAGCTGGTGGATACGAAATTATTCAATATCATATGCAAGGAAAATCTATGAAACCGAAGATGGTTTTTTTAATAAAATAAACGGCGGTATTTCACTTAAAATTGTACACGGATTTTTTTATGTGGGTACGGAAAAAGTAGAGACTTCAATTAATACCGGCGGTACAAATGAAATTAGCGGTAAAGCCGATTTTTTAGCTTATACATCTTTTTCAGAAAACATGGGAGTTAAATATGATTTTGATTCAAACAATAGTCCCGAAGATTCCCAAGTAAATCCTTTTATGAGTCCTGCCGGAACGGGCTGGGGATTTGATTTAGGTTTTAGCGCTTCAGTAGGCAAACTTTGGAATTTATCAATTGCTGCAACAGATATAGGTCTCATAACCTGGAAACAAAATACGGCGGAATTTATAGGATCGGGAGATATTTTTCTAGATGATCTTACCGATAAAGCACAATGGGATACTGTAAGGAATAAATTATTTGGAGAAGGCAGGCGGAGAGGAAGTTTTACAACGGGTTTGGCTGCAGCACTAAGAATTGGAGCTTCATGCAGTTTAATGAACAGTATGCTGATCCCAGGCGATTTGATATTGGCATTTGATTATAACCAGGGTTTGAATAGTTATCCCGGTAATTCTGTCATTCCGAGATTTTCCGTCGGTGCGGAATGGAAAGCATGCAGTTGGGTTCCGTACTTGAGCACCGGTATATCGGTGGGAGGTATTGATGGATTTAATTTAGCGTTTGGGATCGGAATTGATATGAACATTGTAGAAATGCATTTTGCCACGTCGGACCTTCAGACTTTAATAGCTCCTAATTCCGCAGAACATCTTTCCCTCGCCATCGGTTCCAGGTGGAAATTGTAAAATTTTTCATGAATATTTGATTTTCAACTATAAAATCTCCAATCTATATTCATTTGATCATTGAAAATTGAACATTTCTAAAATTTTTCTTCCTGCTCTGTGCTAATTGCCTATATTTCTATTGATCCATAACTTCAAATCCATTTTCCATTTCCCATCTTCCATTTCCCATCTTTCATTTCTCTTCTACTCTCTCATCCGCGGTAAATTTATTAAAGCTGCAGAAAGAAATATAATATTTGCAAACCAGGCAGTTAGAACCGGATCCATGGCTCCGTTCTTACCGAATGCCTGGCTTACTTTCATAAATACAAGATAGATAAAGGTAACAAGAATATTTATCCCAACCTGTACAGCTAATCCGCCTTTTCTTTTATTTGCCGATATCGGCAGACCGAAAAGAACCACAATTAGACTTGCCATTGCAAATGAAAATCTGGAATAATACTCAATTAAAACTGCAGTCGGATCATTTCCTGCTTTCTCCTGAGACTTGATTAAAGTTTTTAATTCACCTAGATTCATTTCTTCAGGTTTCTGCTGTTTAAAGAAGAGATCGTTAGGCGAAAAATTAAGATAGTCTAAAGTTGATCTGGCAAAATATTCATCCCTCTGATTTTTTCTTTCCGAAGCAAAAGAAATTTCCGGATTGAAAATTCTTTTTACTCCGTTCTGAGCTATCCAGACTTTGGCCGTTGAATCATACAGCAGATTCTGCGCGTCAATACGTGAGACCATCTGCGTAAGTTCTTCTTTATTGAATTCTTGTATGCTGACACGATATGCAGTATTTCTAGATTCATCAAAAAAAGAAATGCTTATTATCCGGGTCCGTGAATCCTGAAAAAATATGTTGCTTCCGGAATATACAAAACCCCGTTTTAAATAATTCCTTTCAATATTTACTTTCGTTTTATTCGCCATGGGGACCAAATAGCCGGCAAAGTAAATTGAAAAAATACTGACTGCAAATGTTGTTATTAAAAATGGAGTCATAAAACGGAACAAGCTGACTCCGCTGGCTTTAATTGCAGTAAGTTCACTTAAGTTTGCGGCTTTTCCTGCAGTAAATAAAGCAGCAAATAAAACTCCTACCGGCGTCATTAATTTCAATATCTCTGGGGAAAAGACAAAATAATAATGCAGTACAATACCGGCGGGAACATTTTGGTCTATAAAATCATCAAGGTTTTCCATCATATCAATGACAACAAAAATTAGGGTAAAAGCAATTAATCCGAACAATATTGTCATTAAGAACTGTTTAATTAAATATCTGTCTAAAATTTTCATAATTGCTGACCTGTTACCTCCATCATCTCCTCAGAATTCCGCCATCTTTTCGGGATCAATTTTTTAAGAAACTCAAACCTAATTGTAATTGTCTCCTGAACACTCCTGTAAGTTAAAAATAATCCCGCAGAGCCCAGCAGAATATTTGCAGACCACATTCCCCAGAAGGGGGAAAAAAAGTTTCTCTCAGAGAGTTTTTCACCGCCGATTAAGAAAGCCCAGTATAACAGAAAAAAGAATAAGCTTATGCTTGCCGCTACTCCGAACCCGCCTCTCTTAACCATTACACCGAGCGGTGCACCGATTAAAATAAAAATAATGCAGGCTACCGGCAGGGCGTATTTTTTATGAATTTCTACATTGTATTTATCAATATTAGCCTGCTCAATCATAATTCTCCCAAAATTTGATAGAATTATATTTCTTGCGGTATTTACTTTATCGATAGCTCTTATATAAAGAATATCTTTCTTTTTTAAGGAAAGATTCGGATTACTTGCATATGCGTTCACCGAATCGGCGAATAAAAATTTTTTTGCTTCTTTATTAAGAATGTTTGCTAAATTTTCCTTAACCAGCATTGTGCTGTCTACTATTTTTTGCATTGCCTGAATGCTCAGCTCTCTCTCTCCGCGTTGTCCTCCGGGGCCTGACTGCTGAAACGTAAATTGATCACCCGGCATAGCAATCCGGTGTCTTTTAAAGACGAGCTTTCTGTATAGATTTGTTTGGGCTACCTGGGATTCATGAATTTCCCCGTTTTCAAGATCCATAATTAATTTAGTCTGGTCCGGTGAAAAATAAATTTTCCCCTTTTCTGCAGTTACTACATTTATCTTCCCGGGATTTGTATAATCGTATATAGTTATATCATAAAGTCTATTAGAATTTTTTTCTATCTCTCTGACTAGAATTGCATAATTAGATACTTCCTGTGAAAAGACTCCCGGCTCCAAAGATAAAGTGGGACGCTGTCTTGAAATATCTCCCATTAATATTTTTGCTTGATGGTTCGCGTCAGGCAGCACGTCATTATTAAATAAAAATAAAAGATAACCCAATAAAACACTGGCTATCAGAGGTGCAGCCATCATTTTATACAAGCTTGTACCGGAAGATTTCATTACAGTAACTTCATTGTTCTGAGACATCGCCCCGAATGCCATAAGAGTTGCAACCAAAGTTGCCATGGGAACGACAAGCACTACCATCCATGCAAGATTGAAAAGGATCAGCTTGATGATTACCCAGGTGTCAAGACCTTTCCCTACAAGTTTGTCGGCAAACTTCATTAAAAACTGAAGAATGAAAATTCCGATTAAAGCCGCCGCGGAAAATATAAAGGGGATTAAATGGTTCCTCAATATGTAGAACGATAAAATCATACAAATCAATATATAAAAAGTTTAAGAGCAACTTCAAGTAATTTATCCATTGGAGGCGTATTCATTATTGCTTTGTTTTTTTGTTTTAAAGACTTCTTATATTTAAATATGAACATAAAAGCATTTCTTTTTGCACCTCTTCTGTTTATCATTAGCTGTGCTGAATATACAAACCGTTCAAATCAATTCGAAATAACGGAAGCGAAAGGATTTCCCCGCTGGCTCAAAGATAAGCATTATTCAACTAATCAAACTTCCGGGATTGCATTTATCGGGAGAGATAAAAATAATCTGAAAACTTTCTTGACTGCAGATGATATCGGGAATATTCATCATTTGAAAATTAAAGACGATACGCTTCTGTATTTAAGCCCAATTAACTTTAGCAAAGAAGCGGAAATTTTTCTGGACACCTTTCCCAAAGCCGATTTTGAAGATATAACTTATGATAAATCTTCGAAAGCAGTTTTTGTATCCATTGAAGGAAATCTTCCGGATCCAAAAAAATATACATGCATCTGTCAAATAAATTTTGAGAACGAAGATCCCTTTTCAGATAAAATTGTTTCTTTTAAAAAATTAAATTTCAAACCGGGAAATTTATTTTTTAAATATGTAGATAATAACATGGGCTATGAAGGGCTGGCGGTCGACTCAAATTATTTTTATCTGGGATTGGAAGGAATTAAAAAAAATAATTTATTTGCAGACAGTACTTTAATCTTAATCGCCGGGAAAAAAGACCTGGAGATAAAAAAATTAATCAATACCAAAAATTTGGGAATTCAAAGTGTTTGCGGTCTGTATTCCCCAAATAATAGAAATATAATCGGCGTCGATAGAAATAAAAGAAAGATTGTCCGGATAATATTTAATGACGACTTAACGGTAAAAAGAACTTTCATTAAGGAAGTAGATATAAAAATTCCTTCTTTCCCTGCATTTAGTTATGTTGCATCATTGGAATCTGTTTCGATGGATGACCAGAACTGCATTTATTTAGTTGATGATCCATGGAAACAGTTTTTTATTCCTTCAAATAAAATATTGCGGAAAATTGACAGCACTGCAGTGGAAAATTTTAAAGATTTTGTCCCTATTATTCATAAGTTCAAACTCGAATAAGCCGATAAACTTTCTGAAGGAGGGGAATAAAGGAGAATTTAATTTTGGAAGAGCTGCTAAATTATATCCAAAATAATTATGAAAATTTTATTGAGGAACTAAAAGAATATTTGAGGATTCCCAGCATCAGCACGCTGCCTGCCCATAAAAAAGACATTGCCCGTTGTGCCTATTTCACGGCGAATAAATTGAAGAATGCAGGGTTAAGCAGGGTGGAAATTTTTCAAACTGAAGGTCATCCTGTAGTTTATGGTGAATGGCTCGGCGCACCGGGAAAGCCGACTATTCTTATCTACGGTCATTATGATGTTCAGCCCGTTGATCCCATTGAGTTGTGGGATAATCCTCCTTTCGATCCGGTTATCAAAAATGGAAAAATTTATGCAAGAGGAGCTAATGATAATAAAGGACAGCTTTTCACACATATAAAAAGTATTGAATCATATTTCCGTACTGCAGGCTCTCCCCCGGTAAATATTAAATTTCTAGTTGAGGGAGAAGAAGAAATCGGCAGCGAACACCTGGAAATATTTATAAAGAATAATTCCGATCTTTTAAAATGCGGAGCAATTTTAATTTCCGATACCGATTTGTATGCCGAAGGGGTTCCAACTATAACTTATGGATTAAGGGGCTTAGTTTATTTTAATATTGATATCACCGGACCGGACCGCGATTTGCATTCCGGTACCTTCGGAGGTGTTTCTCCTAATCCCGCAAATATTCTCGCAAAGATTATTTCCGAATTGCATGATCAAAACGGAAAAATTACAATCCCCGGCTTTTATGATGATGTGCTGAAAGTTTCCAAGAAGGAAAAGGAAAGCATAAGATCTCTGAATTTTTCAGAGAAAAAATTAGCCAAGGAGATTAAAGTAAAAGAATTACAGGGTGAAAAAGGCTTCTCTGCAATAGAAAGAACCTGGATCAGACCCTCTCTGGACTGCAATGGTATCATTTCCGGATTTACCGGAGAAGGAGCAAAAACTATTATCCCTTCAAAAGCTTCGGCAAAAGTAAGCATCAGACTTGTGCCTAACCAGAACCCGAATAAAGTTGTGAAGCAATTTAAAAGATTTATCCATAAGGTAGCTCCCAAGTCGGTGAAAGTGAATATAACCTTTTTACATGGTGCTCCTCCGTCTTTAACACCCTTGGACTCAAATGTAACTAAAGCTGCTTCGAGAGGAATGGAAAAAGCGTTCGGTAAGAAAACAGTATTTGTAAGAGACGGAGGTTCAATACCTATAATCAATATATTTTCAAAAAGATTAAAAGCGCCTGTAGTTTTAATGGGTTTAGGATTGAGCTCGGAAAATCTGCATTCTCCTAACGAACATTTTAATTTAAATCATTTTAAACTGGGTATATTAAGTTCTGCTTTTTTCATGAAAGAAATATCCGAAGTTTCGAGATAATTATTGAATATTTTTGCTATTAAAATTCTCCCGAAGAATCAATTTTTTAGAATACAATGATCATAAAAGGCGCCTTTTATAAAAAATTTTAATAAATAACCGCACATTAATATCTCCTTTGCAGTAATAGCATAATTAGATTATCTTCCATTATAAGAAAATATGAAGTATTTTAAAGATATATTTTTGAAAAACTATTTTTAGACCCAAAAGGAGCATGAATGATTGATTCTACTACAAATTCTGAGATTATCGAGAAAAATATAACACAGATCTCGGATGACTCAAATAATTCTAATGGAGGCACAGCAAAGAAAAATAACTCTCTTTCTGCAGAACTTAACTCTCTTTATAAAGGAGTAGGTTTGAGGGATATCTCCAGTTCCGGTGTAATTGAACTCAGGGGAAATGATGTTTTGGAATTCCTGCATCGCATTTCAACAAATTCAATAAAAGATCTGCCTAAAGAAAAAATAGCTCATACTATTTTTACCACTGAAAAAGGAAGAATAATTGATAAAACTTCTCTCTTT
>CAYSGP010000048.1:0-2570 GCA_964430095.1 uncultured Ignavibacteriaceae bacterium | reverse complement strand
GTTGAAGAATTAAAAAGACTTCTGAAAGTTCACCGCGCATATGAACATATGAATGCAGGAGATCTTGCAGTTGAAAAAGGAGACATGGAATTAGCTATGAAGGAGTATTCCGCTGCAGAAAAAATGTTCCCGGAAAATGAAGAGATGAAATACTGGCATGCGGTAACTTTGGCTAATAATGGGAAAGTGGAAGATTCGCTTCCATTATTCAAAGAAGTCTTCTCCGCAAATGAAAATTGGAGGACATTAACTACTAGATTGCCAAAGGTAAAACTGCTGACGGTTTCGGAAGAGCAATTAAATAAAATTCTATCTGTCAAATAGATTATATATAGATATGACAGATTTTTGAAATCTGTCATGTCTGATTTTAGAACGGAAAATCTTCCTTGTAATTTATTTTTTGCTCGATTTTTTCCTTGGGAGGAATTTTTGCTGTCAGATGAACCGGATTTCCCTCAACGTAAATTGATTTGTAAGGTTTAGTTGGACATGCATGTTCGCATGCACCGCAGCCGGTGCAGTATTCTTCTCTAACTTCCGGCAAATGAAGATTCTTTTTAGGACCTTTTTCCGGAATGTATGGGATCATTCTTACAGCCTTGGTAGGACAATGCTCGGAGCATGCTCCGCAATCGGTATTTTCGGTGAAGACAACGCAGTTTTCTTTTATAAATTTTGCTTTACCGAGCTGGGTTGACTTTTTCTTTTCAAGCTGCATTGGAAGAATTGCACCTGTCGGACAGACTTCAGTGCAGAGTAGGCACTCATAATTGCAGTAGCTGACGGAATAATCCATTACAGGCTGCATAATTCCCAAAAAGCCGTATTCCAAAAATGATGGCTGAAGAACTTGTGTCGGACATGCACTGATGCATAAGTGACATGCAGTGCATGAATCTGTAAAATGCTCCAGAGTTTTTGAACCGGGAGGAGTTATAGGGTTCAGCCTGTAAACAGGAATTTTACTCTCTTTTGTCGGCTTGATTTTAATTTGTGCTAAGCTGAAGCCGGTAAGACTGAAAACCGAAATAATTGATTTTTTTATGAAATCCCTTTTCTTAACGTCAATTTCCGGATTCTGATCTTTAATGATTTTTTTTGATTTTGCGCGGACAAATCTTACTTTATCTTTCGGACAGACTGTAAAGCAATTATAACAACTGACGCATCGGGTAAAGTCAATCTCTTTGCTGCTTTTGTCAATGCAGCCTGCTTTGCAGGCTCTCTCACATAATCTGCATCCCCTGCAGCTTTCACTTTCTGCCGAAATTTTATAAAAAGAAAATTTTGAAATAAACCCCAGAAAAGTTCCGACAGGACAAATTGTATTGCAGAAAAGTCTTCCATATTTGTAAGAAAGGAAAGCAACAACAGCTAAAAAGATAATTGGATAAATAATGCTGATTAATTGTATCCCCTTGAATTCTGCCGGGTAAATAAGATAAACATTTAAATTCTCCAATGAAGATGCAGCAAAATTATTTGCTGAGATCACAATAGGCTTGATTAACAGAGAAAAGATTTTTCCGAAATTGCTGTAAGGGTCCAGTAAATTTAGAAGAAGCATGAATCCTGCAATTATTGATATGATGGTCAGAGAAAGAATTGAATACCGGAGAATATTGTGAGGTTTTAAATAGCCGAAATATTTTTTCTTGTTTATCTTTTTGCTTAAAAAACTGATGATATCCTGCAGAGTTCCTAACGGACAAATAGTTGAGCAGTATACTCTTCCGAATAAAAAAGTCAGAACGATGACAACAATAAATCCTATGGAAACTAAAGCAAAAAGATTAAAAAACTTAACAGCGGAGGGGACAAACTGCCGGAAGAGAATATAAGAAGAAAACCGCGTGGCATATTTTGAGTCAGGATCAAAATTTAAAAAAAGAAAGGCAGTTAAGAGAAAGATAAATAAAGAAATAAAAACTCTTAACTTCTTCAGGTGCGAAAGACGGAACCCAACTTTTTTAAATAAGCTTAGCTTTAAGCTTTTCATCCTTTACATCTTAATCCTGTTTATCGAGAGCTTGGAAAGATCTTTTGTTCCTATTTTCATTTCATCAGCTATTTTTATATAAGAAATTTCATCCGGTTCTATGCCGAATAGTTTTGCGGCGGCGGCATCCCCGGCTAAAATATCTGTTGTTATGATCTGGGATTTCATTTCAACCACATCTTCTGTTGAGATCCCTCTTGGGCCGTTCTTCATCATTACCAGGTATGCGTCGATGATGTTTAAATCCGGTTTTCTGTACAGTGCACAGTCTGCGATGCATTGGTGAAGATCATTCTGATGCCAGTACCATCTGTCCCACACAATTCCCATTAAATTTTTCATAGAAATTGTAAGGCTTGAAGAGCCGTGGTTCTTTAGAATGGGAACATTGATGAATACATCCGATTCAATTATTAGCTCATGGATTTTTGCTTTCTTTAAAACTTTCGCTCCCTTTATTTCCACTTCGTGGTAATAAGATTCATTTGCGCCAGTAACGACTTTTGCCCCGGCATCCTTTGCAGCTTTTTCGATTCCGCTGTTTGTATAGCATCTGTTCTGTACATCG
>CAYSGP010000047.1:0-4121 GCA_964430095.1 uncultured Ignavibacteriaceae bacterium | reverse complement strand
CACCGCCGCCTCTCGGCAATTCAATTTTTGGAACCTGAACTGAGGAAAGATTTGAAAGATCAGACCTGCTGAAACTGCTACCATTCGAAGACTTTACCTCATTCTCAAAAATACTTTTCTTATTCATCGTTACCTACATTGAATAAAACAAAAAGAAGAATAGAGCAACTCTATCTTTAAATTTATTCTGATGCTCTTGGAAAAGACTTACCAGTACTTATGAGAGAACAATAAGAAAGGAAAAATTTAAGCGGGATGACGTTAAAAAATAAAATTAATAATAACAATAGGATAGAAACTGAAATCCATTATTTTTATAATAGGTGTGTTGCAGAGCAAGAAATTTTTTTAAGAAGGATTTTTAAAATTACCTGATTGAAGTTTCAGATTCGGAATCAAAAAAGTGCAGCTTGCTTATATCGAACAGTAAATTTCTTTTTGTCCCTGCCTGCGGTTTTTCTCTGGCAGGAACCCTGGCTACAAACTGCAATCCCTCAATAACAAAATATAAAAATATTTCATTCCCCATCGGTTCAACAACTTCCAGCATTACTTCAAGATTCGAGTAATTCCCTTTATTAACCAGGCTGCCGGCGTCGTAAATATCTTCAGGCCTTATTCCGAGCCATACTTTTCTATCTAAATATGATTTTATTTTGTTATACACGGCGTCTATTTCAAAATTGATATTCCCTCCGCTGCTGATAAATTTTATTTCTCCGTTCTGAACGACTTTACCTTCAATAAAGTTCATAGAGGGACTTCCGATAAAACCGGCAACGAATTTATTAGCAGGATAGTTGTAAAGGTTTAAGGGATTATCAATCTGATGTATAATTCCGTCCTTCATGATTACGATCTTATCCCCCATTGTCATGGCCTCGGTTTGATCATGCGTAACATAAATCATCGTAGCACCGAGTCTTTGATGGATCCTGGAAATTTCCGTTCTCATCTGGACGCGCAGTTTTGCATCAAGGTTGCTCAAAGGTTCATCAAACAGGAATACTTTTGGATTCCGAACTATTGCCCTTCCTACTGCAACTCTCTGGCGCTGTCCGCCGGAAAGAGCTTTAGGCTTGCGATCCATATACGCTTCAAGATCCAAAATCTTGGCAGCTTGCGCTACCCGGTTTTTAATCTCTTCTTTGGCAAATTTTCTCAGCTTTAAACCGAAAGCCATATTTTCAAATACCGTCATATGCGGATAAAGAGCATAATTTTGAAATACCATCGCAATATCTCTGTCTTTCGGAGAAACATCATTTACTCTTTTTCCGTCAATGTAAAGATCACCCGAAGTAATTTCTTCCAAACCTGCAATCATTCTTAGTGTTGTAGATTTCCCGCATCCTGAAGGACCGACAAGAACAACGAATTCTTTATCTTTCACTTCGATATTTATATCCTTTGCAGCAACATTCCCCCCCTCATATACTTTTGAAATGTTTTTTAGGACTACATCAGCCATTTTATAATCCCGATTTTTAATTTTTTGTTTTTCATTATTTGAACTTATGAACTTTTTGCTCATGTTTCAATAAAAGTCCATGATTCTCCTTTTCAAATGGGGCTATAAATCTCCAATGTATACGAGATCTTTTAGTATAAAACTACAGTTACATTGAAGTTTCTATTATTGAAAGAAATGTCAAAAAAGAAGCACGTCTTATATTTTCGAAATTCGATTTATGAGATCCGTCATTTCATTAATATTTTCCTGCCCGATTGTAAAAGCATCTACACAATCAAGGTCCATAACATACTGCAGGCATTTATCCACATGATTCCGGAGCCGTCCGCCTCCGAGCACTTTCATGCCGATTATTCCCTTTCCATTTTTATGCATAGTTTGAAGAACTTTTACCACCTTAGGTATGACGTCATCCATAATTACCCCTTCAGGGTTTATCCTAGCAAGGTCCACTTGAACCCAATCGGATTTCGATGCCGCTTCTAATGCTCCGAATGTATGACAGGAAACTCCATGTGCCCGGATAACTCCGTCTTCACGCGCCCGGGCTAATACTTCCATTGCACCTTTTTTTACTTCGGGCCAATCCGGATCGGTCATTAAATGCAGCAGAACGATATCCAGGTAATCTGTTCCGAGCTCTTTCCTAAAACGATCAAGGTCCGCTTTCATTTCAGCTGCGGAAGTTGCGTGAGTCTTGGTTAAGATTACAACCTTTTCCCTGTTCAATCCCTTAAGTGCTTCCTTTAAATGCGGATGTGTACCATATTGATCTGCTGAATCCCAAAAATTAATTCCATTATCATAGGCTGCATGCAGAAGATCGGCAACACCTTTAATTCAAAGTTTTTCAGTTTGGTTAGACCTCCGGTTGACTCCATGCGTCCCGGTACCCATTGCCAGACGCGAAACCTCAATGCCCGTTTTCCCCAAAGCTATGATATCATTTGCATATTTTTTTTCAGCTAATAAATTTGCATATGGAGATAAAGACAATGCCGCTGCAGAAATAGAAGAGTATTTAATAAATTCACGTCTTTTCATCTTATTACATCCGCTTAAAATCTTATTCACAGAAATTTTTTGGAACAATTATAAATATTTTTGGTTTAGATTCAAGGAATTGCGGCTTAGCGGTTAGCTGCAGCACAAATTAAAAACCAATTAAGCTGGTTTACTGCAATGACAGAGTAAAATAAAAATACCTGCCGATTAACTTAAACCAGCAGGCATAATGATCAGATTAATTAAATAAATTATTTAAGGAGAATCATCTTTCCAACTTCAACAAAATCTCCTGCTATTATTCTGTAATAATAAATTCCGCTGGAGTAATTTGAGCCGTCAAAACTAACGGCAAACTTGCCGGCAGCTTTTTCTTCATTCACGAGTGTTGCAATTGTATTCCCTATTATATCATAAACTTCCAGATTAACAAAACTCTTTGAAGGTATGGAATATCGAATGGTAGTTGCAGGATTAAATGGATTTGGATAATTCCGGTTTAGCTGATATTCTGAAATTAAATTAATTTCAACTTCCTTTGAGTATTCAAAAGTGCCGTCAAAATCTATCTGCTTTAATCTATATTTTACAATGCTGCCGTTTACATTTTTTTCAATAAATTTATATTCAGATCGTCCGGTTGTTGTTCCCTTTCCTTCCGCAAATCCTATCATATGCCATTTACCATCTGCATATCTCTCGATTTCAAATCCTCTATTGTTAGTTTCGGTTTTTGTTTCCCATTTCAACTCAACGGAATTTAAGTCTGCAGCAGCCGTAAAAGACGATAGTTCAACCGGTATCTCATTTTCATTCTCGGTAATAATTCCAACTATAGCCGTGCTTATATTTTGTGCTGTAGTATAAGTACCTCTAAGCCAAATCAGTACAGTATGTATACTATCCCAGGCAGGTACTATTGGTCTAAGATTATCCATTGTGGAATTTTCGGTTACAGGGGTCCAGCTCCAGCTTGATCCATTATCCAAAGTTATTCCTTTAAAGATTTCGTGTTTTGCTAAGCTCGAACCATCGCGGGGATCGAATGTGGAAGAAATGTAAATGATATTTGGATTATATGGGTGCATTGCTGCTAAACCGGTATAGTCTTGTTCCGAGCTGTATAATTTTTTGCCCGCGTTTCCTAAAAATGTGTAATTCCAATCTGAACCATCATAACGGCAATAGATGAAACAATGGTCGGGATCATTTGAGTCGGTATTTGTTCGTGCGGTAATTATAGTAGCTATAGACCCGTCATTATATATTTGGACATCAGTATTCCAGCAATGCGTCATTTCAACACTATCAATAATAGTGTTTGCCGCGAAAACCGGCGTATAGCTTTGCGGCGTACTAGGGTTTTTATCGAATATATTATCATCGACCGACGTTCCGTCCGATTTAAAAGTTTGTCCATTTTTAATGTATCCATGGTAAATGCTGGTATTGTAATCCCTGGGATGATATTCCGTGCATATAAAATCTATCCGGTCAGCACCATTATCACAATATTTAAAATATCCGTTTACATAACCAACATTAGCATTACTTGTTAATAATCCGCCGTAAGCCCATGTATTTCCTTGATCTGTGGAATAAATAAAATTTTGTCCGCCGTGTCCATTCCCCCTAGCAATAT
>CAYSGP010000046.1:0-3302 GCA_964430095.1 uncultured Ignavibacteriaceae bacterium | reverse complement strand
TTTTTGTCCAAATTGTCTATTATTTATCTAACTGGATGAATAAATATTCAGCTTAAGGAAAATTTTTGCACTATTAAAGAAAATTCTTTCTATCGATCAAGAAATGTTCGGCTAAAAAGAATTTATGATCCCATATCTTTTAATCATTTTTTTAAACACACCATTTCTGAAACCTGATAACAAAAATGAGTAACATATAGCAACATTTCGTGTCAGTCATCTCTGATCTTCTATTTTAAAATATTAAAGGAATCGGAAGTCAACATGATAATCATGAATTATAATAAATTTTAATGAAAGGAATCTTTTTATTGAAGACGGAGATATATATTTTTATAATCTTAATGCATCTTAAAGAATCGTGTTGTGACAATCAAACAAACAAAGGAATTTAATCTCGCATTTCGTTTCGTAACCGAAACAAATCAGAATATTTTTTTAACAGGAAAGGCAGTTACCGGCAAAACAACATTTCTTAAATACCTTCAGCATAATTCGTCAAAGAAAATTGTAGTAACTGCGCCCACTGGTGTTGCTGCAATAAATGCAAGGGGAGTAACGCTTCATTCATTATTTCAGCTGCCGTTCGGCATAATTCTGCCTAACCTTCCACATCAGTATAACAGGGCTGCATTCAGCTGTCATCCTATATTATCTAAAATTCATTACAATAAAGAAAAAATAATTTTACTGCGGAGCATGGAAGTTCTGGTAATTGACGAAGCCAGCATGCTTGCCTCATTTACATTAGATGCCATAGACGCAGTTCTTAAAAATGCAAGAAGAAATGACCTGCCTTTTGGAGGAGTTCAGGTTTTATTCATAGGGGATCTTTTCCAGCTGCCCCCGGTTGTAAAGAGAGAAGAATGGGAAGTTTTACAGAATTTTTATTCTTCAATCTTCTTCTTTGACAGCTTCATTTTGCGAAATAATATTCCGGTTATAATAGAGCTAAAGGAAATTTTCAGGCAAAAGGATGATAAATTCATCGAGATTTTAAACGGTATCCGTAACAACAATATTAATGAAGAAAATTTCGGTTTGTTGAACTCACGTCTGAAAATGAATTTTGTTCCCCAGGATCATCATGGATATATAACGCTTACAACACACAATTATCAATCAGATGATATCAATAAAAGAAAACTAAGGAGTTTACCGGGCCGCATATATACATTCTATTCTGAAACAACAGGTGAATTCGCTGATAATATTTTACCGGCAGAAAAAGAATTAAATCTTAAAATAGATGCCCAGGTAATGTTTTTAAAAAATGATACGGAGGAGAAACAATATTTTAACGGGAAAATAGGTACAATAACCTGGCTTAGTGATGATAAAATAAAGGTAAAATGCAAAGACGATCCGTACGAAATTGAAGTTAAAAAATATGAATGGCAGAATATCAGATATACATTGAATCCTGATACAGGGGAAATATCCGAAGAAGTACTTGGAAGCTTTATTCAATATCCATTAAGGCTTGCATGGGCAATTACTATTCATAAAAGCCAGGGATTAACTTTTGAAAGAGTAGTTATTGATGCGGAAAAAGCATTTACAACGGGACAGGTATATGTTGCGCTAAGCCGCTGCACATCATTAGACGGCTTGGTTCTTATCAGCCCAGTTCACAAAAATTTTTTCGGCGGCCATAGAGATGTAAATCAATGGCAGGAACGACTGCTGGAAACAAATATTCTTAACTTATTCGAAAAGTCAAGGGAGAAATATATTTTGTATGAACTGCAAAATATTTTTACCTGGGATAACCTGTATTATCAAATTAAGGATTTAAATGAATTTATTTTGGAAAACCGGATCAAAATATCATCTGAATCAATTGGATGGATTAGTGAATTGATGCAAAAACAAAATGATCTATACAATATTTCCGAAAGATTCAGGAATGAAATTAAAAGACTCAATAAAGAAAATCTATCAATAGAAAAGAACGATTTTCTGCAGAAAAGAATTAAAGATGGAGCATATTATTTTTATAATGAAATTGAGAAAATAAAAACACGGCTGATTAATCATCCGGTATATACAGATACAAAAAAGTTATCGAGAAAAATAGACGTCTATCTTCAGGAAATAAGTTATTCGGTGCATTATATATTACAAAGAATAAATTTTTGTAAGAAAAGATTTTTGCTTGATGATTATTTAAAGAATAAAGAATCGTTTGAAGGAGCCGCTGCAAAAATTAGGAGTTCATATTCAAAAATAAAACTAAAGGCAGGGCTTAATACTGTAGAAGAAACTGTCAGAATATTCAGGGAAGGGAAAAATATTGAAGAAATTGCAGCAGTAAGAAATCTAGTAACCGGAACAATTGAAAGCCATCTTGCAAAAGCAATAAAGCAAAATATAGTTCAAATTGAAGAAGTTATGCATAAAGATGAAATAGAAAAAATTCTTACTTTAATTCCCAAAGATTCGGATAATATTTTCCTAGGTCCTATCAAAGAAAAGGCATCACCTGAAATTAGTTATGGAAAATTAAGAATGGTTTTGGCGTGGCTGGAGAAGAAAATAGGTTAAACCAAATTTTTGAAAAAATATCATAACACAATCGCATGCTGCCCCCGGCTGCGTTTTAGCACAGAGTGAAATAATAAATAAAAAAACCCCAACCATTTCTGATTGGGGTTATAAAATTCCGCCAAAGGCGGATGAAACAAAATCTTGGCAGCTACCTACTCTCCCATACACCTACGCATATAGTACCATCGGCGTTCCGGGGCTTAACTTCTCTGTTCGGAATGGGAAGAGGTGTAACACCCGGCCTATAACCACCAAAATTTAAACCTTATGCTGAACTTTCAGCATTCAAAATAAAGAAGATTGAAAGAGACCAAACCCAGAAAAGAGCACAAACTAAAAGTGAATAAAAATTAATGGTTAAGCCTCACGACTTATTAGTACTGCTCGGCTAAATACCTTACGGCACTTGCACCTGCAGCCTATCAACCTCGTAATCTCCGAGGAGTCTTCAGTCCCGACTTGCGTCGGGAGGGATACCTCATCTTGAAGCGTGCTTCGTGCTTAGATGCTTTCAGCGCTTATCACAACCGTACATAGCTACCCAACGCTGCCGCTGGCGCGACAATTGGTACACTAGAGGTACGTTCGTTTCGGTCCTCTCGTACTAGAAACGACCCTTCTCAAGTATCCTGCGCCCGCATAGGATAGGGACCGAACTGTCTCACGACGTTCTGAACCCAGCTCACGTACCGCTTTAATTGGCGAACAGCCAAACCCTTGGGACCTTCTTCAGCCCCAGGATGCGATGAGCC
>CAYSGP010000045.1:0-3608 GCA_964430095.1 uncultured Ignavibacteriaceae bacterium | reverse complement strand
TGAGCAAACATTAAAAATCCGTATAAAATCTGAAAAATCAGTAAAATTTTTTTCATTCTGCAGTTGGTATCAATTAAAATAACATCTTATCTTAAAATAGAAATTATTTTTGAATTCTTCCTCTTAAATAATTTAACCGGGAAAAGGAAGATTATAAATACATCCATAAATGCTGAGGATTTAATGAAGAACAAAATAAAAGTCATTCAATACGGTATCGGCCCTATCGGAGCAAAAATTACAGAATTTCTGCTGAATAAACCATCTATAGAAATTGTCGGCGCAATTGATATTGATCCGCAAAAAACCGGGCGGGATTTGGCCGAATTTTCCGGAAACAAAAACAAGCTAGGTATTTCAATCAAAAAGAATTTAGAAGAGGCCCTTGAAAACATAAAACCCGATATTGCTGTTCTAACTACCTCATCAAGCCTTGAAAAGATCGCACCTTCAGTAATGGAATTAATTTCGAACGGCATTAATATAGTTTCTACATGCGAAGAGCTTACATATCCCTGGCTCATTAATCCGGCTTTAGCAGCTGAAATTGATGAAGCCGCAAAAATTAATAAAGTATCTGTGCTTTCAACCGGAGTGAATCCCGGTTTCTTAATGGATTTTTTACCATCTGCACTCACTGCGGTCTGCCGTGATATAAAAAAAATTACGGTAGAACGGATCCAAAATGCTCAATTCAGAAGAATTCCTTTCCAGAAAAAGATCGGTGCCGGATTGTCAATGGAGCAATTTCAGGAGAAATTAAAAGAAGGGACACTCCGTCATGTCGGTTTAACTGAATCCATTCATCTTATTGCTTCCAAAATAGGCTGGGAGCTTGAGAAAACGGAAGATATAATTAAACCGGTAGTTGCTAAAAAGAATGTTAAAGTTAAATCGATTAAAATTAAGAAAGGAGATGCGCTAGGAGTTAAACAGATAGGAAGAGGAATAAAAAACGGAGAAGAAGTCATTACACTTTTATTTAAAGCATCAATCGGTGAAAAAAACCCGCGCGACAGAATAATAATCGAGGGAACTCCGAAAATCGATATGAAAATTAAGGATGGAATAAACGGAGACATTGCCACCTGTGCGATTACGGTTAATGCTATTCCGGCTGTAATAAAAGCTGCTCCGGGTTTAAGAACAATGGCGGATATTGAAACCGTATCGTATTTCGAATGAACTGAAAATTTACTTCTTTATTAAGTATTTTTATTTCAAGTTTAACTAAATAATTGCGGTAAAGTAAGCTTAAAAATACCAAAGTTAAACGTTCATCGTTAATGGTTAATCGGTAGAGGAATCACGATTAACTAATAACTCAGAATGAGCACAACATCGTGCACAGTTTTTAGAAATACTAAGAAAACAGAACATCGTGCACTTTAGTATAAATCAAACTTAAATTCCGTAATTAGTTTTTGTTCTTCGAAAATTTTCAATCTATGCTCATGAGTTATGATAACTCCCTTAACACGATGTTGTGCGAATTTTGTGTGCACGATGTTATGCTTATTCTCAAATAACGATTAACAAAATAGTATTTCGAATATATTTTTGCCTATTCTAGTCCATTACTTATATATCTAAAAAAATATGACTTTGAAAAAGATTTATTGTTATTTCTTTGTTATTCTTTCAGCAGCATTTATTTATTCCCAGGATATTGAAAAGAATAAATACGGGCTAAATGTAATTGATGATATTGAAAGATATAAAGAAATGGCTGAAGAGGACAACAGCAGGCTTTTAATAGATCTTGAAAAATTTATTCCAGGAATTAAGCTTGATGTAAGGTATGCAACAAAGAATAATTTTTTTGGACAGGCTGTTTATGAAGTTCAAAAAGCATTTTTAAGATTGCCGGCCGCCAAGGCGCTAAAAAAAGTTCAGCAGGAATTAAACAAAAAAGGGCTCGGCTTAAAAATTTTCGATGCATACCGTCCTTACTCGGTTACCGTAAAATTTTATGAAAAATATCCGGATACAAATTTTGTTGCATCCGCATGGAAAGGGTCGCTGCACAACAGGGGCTGCGCTGTCGATTTAACTGTTATTGATTTAAAATCAGGACAAGAAATTGAGATGCCTACCGAATACGATGATTTTACCGAAAGGGCAGGCATCCACTATAATAATCTGCCTGAAAAACAAATTAAGAATCGAAGCTTGTTGTTGACTGTAATGGTACAAAACGGCTTTATACCTCAAAAGTCGGAATGGTGGCATTATAATTTTAAAGGCTGGGAGAATTACGAATTGATGGATATACCGTTTGAAGTGCTAATTAATCAAAATAATTCAAGAAAATAAAGCTTAAATTTTTACTGTTGATAAAAAACTTCGGGAATAAAGAAACTGAAAAACTTTATATTACAGGTAAGTCTGCAAAATTTCCCTATTCAATAATAAAAGTATCACTGAGAAAGCTGGATTATTTGAATTCTGCTAATTCATTAAAAGATTTAGCATCTCCAGCAGGGAATAAACTGGAAACCTTAAAAGGAGATTTAAAGGAAAAGTAAATATAGGAATATTTTTAAATTCGAAAAATCAAACGCTTATGATGTCGAAATTATTGATTACCATTAATAAGGTGTTTTATGTTGAACTTAAAGAGAAAACCAGCTCATCCAGGAGAAATTCTTAGGGAAGAATTTCTGAAACCAGCAGGAGTATCACAAACTAAGCTTGCTGAAGATTTGGATATTTCCTTCAAGACAATTAACGAATTGATTAATGAAAAAAGGAGTCTAAATTCTGAAATTGCACTAAAATTATCACGGTATTTTGGTACATCGGTTGAATTATGGCTTAATCTTCAAAATCAATTTGATATTTATCTGATCTTAAAGAATAAAGGAAAGGAAATTAAAAAAGTTCATCCCCTAAAGAAATCTGCATAAAGGATTACACTATCCCTTTTAGACATCCCTGTATGTAAAGTAATTTTTCATAGATTGCTTCGCTCGAGGACCTGTCTGCCGACAAGGCAGGCTCGTTCGCAATGACATTGACTTAACTAAACTAATCCGATCCCCGGTTTATCATTCAGAACAAGCTTACCATCAATTACTTCAGTCCCTTTATAAGGATCATTTCTTATAAGCAGATTCCCGTCAAGATCCGCCCAATCTACCATTGGGGATAACTGTGAAGCCGCGGAAATTGCGCAGGACGTTTCAGTCATACAGCCGAGCATTACTTTCAGTCCAAGCGAGCGCGCAAGGAGAAGCATTTTATGAGCCTCTCTCATCCCGGTGCATTTCATTAATTTTATGTTTATTCCGTTATACACTCCATGTGCTTTAACTACATCAGATAATCTCTGGACGGATTCATCACCTATAATCGGTAAAGGACTTCTTTCCGTGACCCATGCAATGTCATCAACCTGCTCTTTAGGCATGGGCTGCTCAACAAATTCAACATTTTTTTCACTCAGCCAATTAATCATATCAAGAGCAAACTGTTTATCCTTCCATCCCTGGTTAACATCAGCCGTCAGGGGCTTATCCGTTATTGAGCGGATCGTCTCGATCATCTCCTTATCATTTTCTCTTCCGAGCTTCACTTTCAAAATCTTATAAACACCAGCCTCTTTT
>CAYSGP010000044.1:0-10582 GCA_964430095.1 uncultured Ignavibacteriaceae bacterium | reverse complement strand
AATAAAACCCGAAGCATCGGTTATAAATAAAAGATCGTCTGTTTTTTCAAAAGCCGATTTATAAAGCCTAGTCTTTTTTTCCTCTTCAAATTTATCGGATATATCCCTGATAATATTCAGAAATGCATCTTTATCGTTGTATTTAATACCTATTTTACTCAGTTCAACTACAATTAAGGAACCGTCTTTCTTCTTATGTTTGAAAGGTCCGGTAAATTCACCCTCTTTTAAAGCGTACTCCGATGATTCCAGGAGGCTTTGGATATCTTCTGCTGAATAAAGATCGGTCAAATCCATCTGCAGAAACTGTTCTTTATTGTATCCATAGAGAGATAAAGCGGATTTATTTACATCCAGGAACTTCAGATTATCTTTGTCGTACACAAAAATGGGTTCCGGATTTTTTTGTATAAAGGCGTTTACCATTTTTCCTCTCTGATTTAATTCACTTGTACTTTCTTCAATTAAAAGGGATACTCCCTCGAATTGATTATTGGCCCCATACACTTTGTTTAAATGGCAACTAAAGCCCTCCTGAAATTTATAACCTAAACCCGGCTGGCTAAATTCAAATTTTTCCTTGTTTAGAGATGAACGGATAAAATCATCAAATTTGGCAACCAGATTCGCCGGAAACAGCCTAAACGTAAATTTACCGATTTCCGGAAAATGAATCCCAAATAATTTACAAAATTCCTCCGTAGAATGTATTAAAATTTCTTCTCTGTTAAAATAAGCAAATAGGACAGGCAAATTTCTAATGATTTCCGGAGCTATATCCTTTATGTTTCCATCCGGTTGTCCATGTTCGGCAAATTTCTTCTGTGTAATGCCGATAACCGCTGTTACGTTGTTATCAGCATCCCGCAGCGGGATTTCAATTGTTTGAAGAGAACTCTGCACCGACAGCCCTTTGAAAGGAAGCCCTTCAACAATTATACAGTTCCCGGTTTGCTTTAAGTAGCTGTCGAGCGCCCAGTTAAATTCTGCTAAATATGGAGCTAAGAAAGAATTCTCCTCTTTCCCTTCAATTTGAACCGCATTCGATCCAAGAGCTCTTGCCAAATTTTTATTCACAAGCAGATAAATTCCTTCTGCATTGCGAATCCAAAAATTTTCTTCAAAAGCATCTATTTCAGCGCGAAGCTTTTCTTTTCCTAAGAATGTAAAAGGATAGCTGGTTTTTATTTTAGAAATAATATCAATTATTTTTTTATTTGTGATTAATTCTTCAAATTTATTTAACCGGGTTTTTATTTTTGAAACTTCTCTGCTTTCAATATTGGGGCGTTTTTTGGTTAAAGTGCAAAGTATCAGCTGCTGTTCACCTTGATTATAGCAGCTTAATACTATTTCAACATTAATAATTTCTCCACCGCATAATTCCAAAGGTAACGCGGATGAAATAAAATTTAAATTATCCATCACATTGCATATGAATTCTTTGAATTTTTCCAGAGCAGATCCGGAAAAAATTTCAAAGATTTTTTTGGCAGAAGAGGAGATGTTTAAAAGAGATTTTGCTTCATCATTGAAGTAAAGAATATCCCCTTGGACAGAAAAGACTAAAAATGCGTCTTTTAGAGTCTTCCCCAAATGTTCGAAGAAACCGTTTTTTATATTACTCCCTGTCACGGTAATTCCCAAAACTTAATAAATTTTAAATCTCAAAAATATCTGAATAGTCAGCAATAAATATCAAATCAAATATTTCCAATATCATAATCAATAAAATAGCTCCGCGATTCTCCGGGTTTTAAATTTTCAAAAACCAGGCTCAAAATTCCCCCTGAATTAAAATCAACTGTTTTTATTTTTCTTGATGCAGCGAATTCCGGAATTATATAAATGCCGTTTATTCCCGAAGTCTCATTCAAGTCGATATATAGCACAGCTTCATTCACCGTATTATTGCCCGAGTTGGAGATGTGCAGGAAGATCCTTCTTCCCCCTTTATGCTCTTCGCTAATTTCCAGATTTTGCATTTGGTAAAACCTTTCCTGAATTTCCGAAAATGTTGTTATCCGGAAATTTTTCTCTTTCAAATACCGGACTACTTTTTCCAGAGTTTTTATTCGATAAATACTATCAATTGAAAATCTGAAAACATATAAGCCGTTCAAATGCAAAATACTGTCTATATCATCTTTATAAGCATTTAACTCTTGATTACTGCCGGAATCAGCAGATGTATAATTATCCAAGGAAGACTCAAATACAGCTACCTTTCTGCCTTTAGCATGAACTAAATATTTAGGATTATATCCTCCTGAAGGTTCGGTCAATAAATAATCGAATTCTGCATTACCTGCTGTCTCTGACGCTTGATTAATATCAGTCCCTGGAAAAAAAGTGCAGCCCCGGCACTTATCTTCCGCAATCAGTTCAATTATTCTTTTTGATTTTCTCAATGTATCTTTCAATTCAGGATAAATTCCCCGGTCTTTAAAATAAACTCCGATCTCACCGTATTTATGAAGATTGGCTGCTAAAGCTAAATTTTCTACTGATGTTTCCGGATCAATAAAAAATGATGCCTTAATATTTTCACTCGATAAAATCATAAGAACGTCATAGATATTCTTTATCGAATCTGATAATACCGGAGCTATAACTGCCGCGGCATCATATCCAGCAGGATAATCTTTTATACAAGAAATTGGTTTGTGCAAAAGCCAGTTAACGGAGTTTGAAAGAAACTTTTCAAAAACAGTCCGATCTTCACTAAGTTTGATTGAATTTATACTAAATCCGATCCAGATGAATCTTCCTTTTTCATATATTCCGTAAGCTGCCGTGCAGTAAAAATCATCTGTATTTTTAATTCTTTCGTTCGAAATTATCTGAAAAATATTTTCAGTATGCGTCAGTTTAGCTTTTATTAAATTTTCTCCTGAAATTTTCAATCTGTAACCGGCAGGTATTCCCGAAGTTAAAGGCATTCCGCCGCGGAAAACAGATATTTTATCCGGAAAATTCTTTAGTGAATCTGTCTGAATGCTGTCATCAGAAAAAGATAAATCAAAAATATTCGGAGGGAAAAGCCTTCCCGGTATGGTTCCGTCATTTAATAGGATTCGCGCTTCACCGGAAGCAAAAATGCTTCCGCCGGTTCTTATGAATTTTTTCAATTGCTCGGTTTCGAGCCTAGTAAGAAATAAGGAATTAGGAAGGATTATTACAGAATAATGAAGATGATTTCCTTTTTCAATTGTTTCATCATTTATTATGTCATAATCGAAGTTAATTTTCCGTAATAATTTTCCCCACAAATTAATATCATCTTTTAATATGCTGCTCTTTGTGAAAATCTTTTCGTTAGTATAACCGGAATACAAAACGGCAATTTTTATTTTTTTATCAAAAAAATTCTGAAAACTTTTTTCGGAAGGAACTAAATCTGCAATGGGAAAGGCTCCGAATGATTCTTTAATTATAAATAAATAAACGGCTGCTGAGATCATAAGTATTGTAAAGCCAAAAGAAATAACCAAGAAAAAGTTTATCTTTTGGTGATTACTGGCAGCGGATAGTGCATTAATATTTTTCTCCGGGTTTAGCGCCACCTAGTTATTCCCTGTTTTTTATCATCCTTCGGAGAGATATATCCTTCCGAAGTATATTTCAAAAATTTAGATTTTATCCTTTTAGCCTCCTTCAATTCCTGAGCGAACTCCTCATGACTTTTATTCTCAGTATTATCTTTCATGGAAACGATATTTAAATTCTGTTTAATTTTTTTCAAATCATCCGGCTGATGCCTCTTTAATTCGTCGGTAATTTTTTCATTCTCATTTCTTACCGGCGTTAGAAGCTCTGCCTCATACTTCACTGGAGAATGGATGATATTTCTTTTCCCTCGGTGTTCCCTGATTTTATACAGGATATAAGCTCCAACTGCGAGTATAAAGGTACTGGCAGTGGCAGCGAGAATAATTGTCGATAAAATGGGAATTAATTCCATTTTTGTTGCCCTCTTTCTTTAAACTTTTTTCCGCCTTTATTTTTAGGCAGTCCCTGTTCTTTCTATTTTACCCCATGTCATTTTAAAATCAAGAAATTCTTCGATGAAAGAAACGATCTTGCATACATCCACAATCAGAATAAAAAAGATTCTGTAGATAATTGAATAAAATGCAAGGCGTATTTCTTCTTTTTCGGAAGCAATGCAGTAAAGTGCTGCGATTAAATCCAGCATTGTTAATGCAGCCCACCAGAAAAAAATCAATGAGATATATCCGAAGAAAAAGGCTGCCGATATAAAAAAAAGATGTGCTGAAATATTCATAACAGGCCAGATAATGACTTCATAAAACATGGTACATAGCACTATTAAATTTCCGAACCTTAGAGGATTTACTAAATGCCTTTTATTCTTTTTTAAAGATTGAATTATTCCTCTTGTCCATCTGTATCTTTGCTTTAAAAGCTGAAGCAGTCTTACCGGCGCCTCGGTGTAAGATACTGCATACGGTTCATAAGATACTTTCCACCCGATAGATAATATTTTTAATGTAACATCTGCATCTTCAGCAAAAGTATCGCTTGAGTAATAACCTGCCTGTTCAAGGACTTTCCTTCTAAACAAACCCATCGGGCCAGGAATAATATTTACCAATTTTACAAAACTTTGTGCGCTCCTGGTTAGATTTAATCCTTCCAAATATTCAAGCGCCTGCAGATCAGTAAATAATCGGCCGCGGTTTAAAACTTTAACATTTCCTGCAACCGCTCCTATAGACGGGTTTAAAAAATGCCGAACCGCAAATTTGACTGAATCAGGGCTCAACTGGGAATCTCCGTCGACACATAAAATAAACTCAGATTTCGAATATTTAATTCCGGCGTTAAGCGCGCTTGCTTTCCCCGAGTTTTTTTTATTTATCAACGAAACCTTGATCTCACTATATATCCCGTTTCTATATCCTATAAAACTCTCGGCTATATCTTGAGTATTATCAGTAGATCCGTCATTAACTATAATTATTTCATAAGGTTCATAATTTAATTTGAGTAAAGAATTGATAGAATCCCTGAGCACTTTTTCTTCGTTATAAACAGGAATAATGACGGAGACAAATGGAGAAAAATCTCCGCTTACCTGAAAAGTATATTTGTTAAGATTTAAATAAGCCATTAAAAGAACTATCAGGTATCTTAATAAGAGCACAATTAAAAAAATAACAAGTGCGGCGGAAACCGAATATTCCAGCAATGTAGTGACCGAGAAATGAGTACCGGGCAAAGTGTAAATCAATATGAATAAAAAAACAGCTGTGAGCAGTCCGAGGATAACTATCCGCAGAACATATTGCTTATTAACATTTCTGTTAATTGTGGAATTTGTCGGAGAATCAAGTTGAATTTTATGCCTCTCTATTTTTTCAGCGGGATTCATTTGCGGAGAATGACAACTATAATGCCACCCGGAATGTTTTTTTTCCTTACAAATTGCTGAAGAAAGACTATTTTTTTAGAGCTTCAGGTCAGTAATATGAATTCTTTTGTATCATACTAAAACAAAGGAAAAAATGAGAATAAATACTAGGTAATTAAGGAAAATTAGGATTGCGCGGAATTATTTAATTATTTATTAAAATTCTTTTTCAGATAGTCGGCGCCTGACCCGTTAATGCTCTCAGATATCAGTTCGGAAATCATCTCTTCTCCGCTGCTGAAGCGTTCTTCAACATGGACTGTATATACCAGGATATGCTGAAAAATCCTGTTCAGATAATCGGGATCTGCAACCGGCATATTGCTTTTAATTTTGGCAATCAGATTTAAAAGGTTTTTCGGATCCTCGCCTGTAATTAAGATGATAATTTTATTATTCACCACACAAATTTTATCTTTCTTTTCGATTGAAAGCCTTACCGTATTCTGCAGCTGAGTAATAGAAATCAGATGGTGTTTTTCAGCATCCGGATTTAACCTGAATGAAACAAGATAAAAAGGTTCACCGGTGGCTTTAAACTTTGCAAGCTGATTGTTCAATACTAAATAGAAATCGTTTATGCTGTAAAGATTTGAAAAAGAGATTTTTTCCGAGGAAGTCACAATTTCAGCAAGTGATTTATACTTCTCTTCCTTTTTGGCAAAGTGATGATTTAAGGGTTCTATATAAGATTTTTTATAATCTGTTACCACTCCCCTATAAGGTTCAATAAAATAGTCACATGAAAACTGTCCCTCTGCATGACCTATGTTCGGCGTAATAATCATCTTACCGCCGCTAATTCTTTTCTCCGAGTCTTCATTTTTTTTGAGATATATTATTCCGGTTGAACATTCTGCAAGTGATTCTACAATAGAAGTGGTCTCCGATACTGCAGGATCACTGAGTATCAGCAGGGTTGTTACTCCGGAATCTTCAATTTTCTCGGTTGCTTCCAGGAAAACTTCCTGCAGATATTTTAAATTTTTAAATTCAATAAAGGGGGTAAGCTCATCAAAGATTAGTTTCGCAGGCTGATACTGTTCAATTAATGGAATAATATCCTTAAAAAATTCTGCTAAAGTGTCATCCGGATTTTTTTCTCCATTTTTGTCAGGAACCGCTACTTTAACCATTATTACCGAATTCTGCTGCATATAATACTGCAGATCGAAATCAATTGATGCTGCATTGATCATTAATTCCTTCGGCCTTGAACTGGTAAGGTAAAGGCATATTCCTTTCTGTTTAACGCATTCAAATGCAAACTGGAGCCCTAGTAGAGATCGCCCTGATTTTTTTTGCCCTATGAGCAGGTATGTCCCTCCAACATAAAAGCCACCCCACGCGTTATCAACCAGCGGAATACCAGACGGTAATAACTGTATCTTTTTTTTCATAAAGAATATTTCCCCTTCTTTATCTAAAATTATGCCGCGGGTTCATTTTCTAAAAAATCATGAATATAATAATATCAATTTTTACTGCTGGATTAAACAGAGACAAAGAATTATTCTTGTATTATTATGCAACAGCTTTTCGGCTAAAAATAAAAAGCATCTGAAATTATTCATAATTCAGATGCTTAAAGTGTGCTGTTAATTATTGCAAGAATAATAATAATTAACTTTAGCTTTTTTCAGTCCTGGGGAAGTTGGTTTTATAGATTTCATCCCAAAGATGAGAGCTGACTCCAAAACCTTTATCTGAATCCTGGTAGTGATGACGCATATGATGCTTTTTCAAAAAAAGGAATACCCTGTTGTGTATCGGGAAATGATGTACTGCATAGTGGGTCATATCATAAAATAAATAGCCTGCTACAAATCCAACAAAAAATGGAGAGACCAGATCCTTTCCTATTATAGTTTGAAAGAGAAAGTAGAACAAAACCGCAAGCGGGATGCTTACGGAGGGCGGCATCACTAAACGCCTGGAATCGCTTGGATAGTCGTGATGAACGCCGTGAAAAATAAAATGAATTTTTTCCCCGAATTTTGTTTTCGGCTTATAATGGAATATAAATCGGTGAAGTGTATACTCTGCTAAAGTCCAAACAAGAGCCCCAAGCAGGAATAAAGATAGTATTGTTGCCGCGGAAAAATGAAATACCCCAATTGATCTGTAAAGAAAAAAGGAAATTACAGGTAGATATATTATTAAAGGTACTGCCGGATGCACCCGAGACAGTGTTTCCATGAAATCACTTTCAAACATCCTGACGGTTTCATCTTTATTTGAGATGAAATTTTTTGACATAACCCATCTCCTCTTTTTGAGCTTCTTGAAATTAATAAATATCGGAAAATTATAATAACTAAGTTTAAAAAGAAAAGTAAATAATCTGTATCACATTCAGGAGAAAACAATGAAATTAAAATCAGATCATCTGGTTGTTTTCATCATCCTCTTTTGATGAATGGGGAACAGATTTGTATGCCGTATTCGATTCTGTACCCGTTAATTGTATTTTCCCGTTTTCCAAATTTTTATACAGCATATCATCTTCGATAAGATAATAGAATTGTTTCCTGAATTCTTCTAGGGATACACCGCAAGTAGCTGCATATTTTGCAAGTTCGTGGGGATCTTCAAAATCAGCTTTATTTAATCTAAGCATATATCTCCGGGCAATGAAAAAGGATTCCGAGGTCGGATCAACCATTCTAACTTTTGTTTTCCCAGTAACCGGATCAAGAATTTCTTTAAAGTAAAGGGGTACGAAACGTCCGTTCTGAATTGATACCATTGCACCGTTTCCGCCGCCTAAAATGAACTGTGCTGCTGAGTATCCTAAATCTCTTGTATATTCCATATCGAAGGGAATCGGATCTGCACAACGTAATTCATAGCCGATGTTTTTGGCTACAATAGTACTTTTCAAACCGAATTCTTTCAGCCGTTCCTGTACTTTGTATTTCAGAATTTCTCCGAAATTTACTTCGGCGATGCGTATGTTATCATGAGCATCTCTTTCAACAGTAACCAGCGATTCAAGTTCTTTTGGATTTAAATGCTCAACAAGGCCCTCCGCAATAATTGCTACGCCGTCTTTCTTGCCGTAGCTCATTCTTTTGATTATTGCCCCGACAAGCACATCAACCATATGGGAAAGGCCTATTATCTTACTGTTAAATTCTTCGGGAATCAGAGTCAATGTAGCACCGGTAGCTTTTCCGATTCCGAGGGCCAGGTGGCCTGCTTTCCGTCCCATTGATACTACAAAATACCATCTGGAAGTCGTTTGGGCATCGACCATTAAATTTTTTACGAGCTCAACTCCGATATGCCTGGCTGTTTGAAATCCGAATGTAGATATTCCGTGCGGAAGATCGAGATCGTTATCAATGGTTTTTGGAACATGAACCACTTTGATTCTGCCGGCAGCCATTTCATCAACTTTCATAGCGCTGTATGCAGTATCATCGCCGCCGATTGTAATTAATTTATCTACATTCAATCTCAGCAGCGAAGTAACTGTGCTTTCAAGATGCTTTTTATCTTTGGTAGGATTTGCTCTGGATATTCCGATATAAGAACCGCCCCTAAAATGGATACGGCTTACATTCTGAATTGTTAATTCTTTAAAATAATTAATATCGCCTTCCATAAGCCATTTAAATCCGTCTTTTATGCCTAATACTTCAACTCCTTCGACGGCTGCTCTGATAGTTGCTGCACCGATGACGCTGTTAATTCCGGGCGCCGGCCCTCCTCCAACAAGAATAGCAAGCTTTTTTGGGGCTATTGACATGAACGAACTCCTTAGTAAGTTAATTTGTTATTTATGTTTTTCGTTATAAAACTTTTAGCTTAGCAAATTTCAGCATTAATTGCTTCACATTATTTCCTTCGAATACTACTGTAGCTTTTAAAGTATCGCCTGCACCTACAACGTGAGTTACTTTACCCAGACCGAATTTGTCATGCATTACACGGCTTCCGGGATGCAGTGTTTTATCTTCCTGATTAAAATCAACATAATCAACATTTTCGAAGTATTCATAATAAATTTCTTTTTTGGTTTTCCTGGTTGATTTTCTTCCGATGCTTCCGTTTACTTCCGAAATAAGCTCCGGTTTCAACTCATCTATGAACCTGGATCTGCTCTGGTATGCAACTTCCCCGAATCTGTAGCGTGAGCGTGCATGTGAAACGTACACTTTCTGTTTAGCTCTAGTTACTGCCACATAAAATAATCTTCGTTCTTCTTCCACAGTTGAATCGGAACTGAAGCGTTTGGACAGCGGGAATATATCCTCTTCGCATCCGGATACAAAAACAACCGGGAATTCCAATCCTTTTGCACCGTGAATTGTCAGTAATGTCACCGCATTCTTTTCTTCTTCATATGTATCTACATCAGACATCAGAGAAATATTTTCCAGATACTGATCCAGATTTGCTGCTTCTTTATTAGTCTTGGAAAACTCGCTCAGCTCTGAAAGCAGCTGATCTATATTTTCCCATCTCTCCATCGATTCCTGCGTGTTCTCCTCTTTGAACATTCTCATTACACCCAGCTCATCAATCAGGGCACGGGAAAGTTCTCCTACAGAAAGCTTGTCTTTCAGCTCAATATATTTATCCAAGAGAATTTTAAAATGCTTAACATTTTTCTGAATTCTTTCCTTAATATCAATTACTTCAAAAACTCTTCCCATGGTTTCATAAAGCGTCAGCTCATGCTTACGTGCGAAGGCAATCATCCTTTTGATAGTTGTGCTGCCTATTCCTCTTTGAGGAAAATTCATAATCCGGAGAAGACTTTCCTCATCATTCTGATTTGAAATTACCCGCATGTATGCCAGGACGTCTTTAACTTCTTTGCGTTTAAAAAATTCTACCCCTCCTATAATTTTATACGGAATTTTTTCTTTCCTGAATATATCCTCTAGTGCACGGGATTGTGAATTAGTCCTGTAAAGGATTCCGAAATCCTTGAGCATTAACTTTTTCCTGGAAATTTCTTTTTTTATGTATTTAGCAATCTGGAAAGCTTCATCTTTCTCATCAGAGCATTTGATTAATGTCAGAAGTTCGCCGTCGTTATTTTCCGTCCATAATGTTTTGATCAGCTGCTCCTTATTATTTTTTATCACCGATTCGGCAGCCTGCAGGATAGTTTTTGTTGATCGGTAATTC
>CAYSGP010000043.1:0-3728 GCA_964430095.1 uncultured Ignavibacteriaceae bacterium | reverse complement strand
ACTCCAAAGCATTTCTTCAGTGCATTCAATAAGTTAAAGAAGGAGAATCCTCAAATTGCCGGAAATATTGAGCTTCATTTTATAGGTCATTTGGGAAAAAGCAATTTAAAGTTGATTAAGAACTATAACCTGGAAGAATTTATTGTCAATCATGGCTATTTAAATCATGATGAAGCAATTGCAAAAATTTTATCAAGCGATGTTTTATGGATGATGCTTGGAAAATGGAAGCACAGCGATACAATTTTACCCGGGAAGCTGATGGAATATATCGGCTCGGGAAAGCCTTTTATTGCATGTTTACCCGATGGAGCTGCTAAGAGTATTGCTGTTTCCTGCGGTACTGCTTTTATTACTGCACCTGATAAAGATGAAGAAATTAAAAATACAATTCTTAAAGTGTATGATCTTTACACCCGGAATGAGCTGCCTTTGCCTAATGAAGATTTTGTAAAACAGTATCAGCGCGAATACCTGACAGAACTTCTCACAAAGGAATTTCAATTCCTGGTAAAAGACGAAGTAGTATAATAAGGATTAAGAGAAAGAGAAGGAGAAAGAGAAAGAATGGTGCAAGGTTTCTGAGTTGGGTTTACAAAGTGCATGTGCATCCGATGCCGCTGGCGGCTAAGCGTACCGGTTGAATAAAGTTTTTTTATCAATTTTCTTTTTCTAATTAAAGTACAAAATAGCATGAATGCATGGATGCATGATGAATTGTTTCTCCCCGGTATCTCTTCCATTTACCATTTTCTCACGACTTTAGTCGGGATCCCGCTTAGCGGGACATTTTCCATTTTCCATTTCGGCCTGCTTCCCCCTCGCATAAATGTTCTTTTAATAGGCTTGGGGGGAAGAGAACATGCCTTGGCTTACAAAATAAAAGAAAGCCCCTCAATAAAATCTCTTTATATCCTTCCTGGTAATCCCGGAACAAAAAAATTAGGGGAAAATATAAGTCTGGATATAAATGATCCGGAAAAGCTTCTTTCATTCTGCAAAGAAAAAAAAATTGATCTTATTGTAATCGGTCCTGAAAAACCTCTCGTTGAAGGATTAGGAGATTTTTTTAGGGCTAATGGAATTAAAGTATTCGGACCTGATTCCAAAGCCGCCGAGATTGAAGCTCATAAATCTTTTGCAAAAAATTTTATGAGGAAATATAAAATTCCGACCGCGGATTATGTTGAATTTGATTCCAAAGATTCTGGTGAGGCAAAGAATTTCCTGGAAAAGACGAAATATCCGTGCGTAATTAAAGCCGACGGACTGGCTGCAGGCAAAGGAGTAATTGTCTGCGCAAATGTGCATGAAGCGTTAAAAACATTGGATGATATTTTTGACAAGAAAATTTTCGGTTCTTCGGGAGATAAAATAGTTATTGAAGAATTTCTTGAAGGTGAAGAAGCTTCTATCCTGGCAATCACCGACGGAAAAGATTTTATCTGCCTTCCTTCAGCCCATGATCATACAAGAATAGGGGATAATGACACCGGGAAAAATACAGGCGGCATGGGAGCATATTCTCCCGCTCAGGTTGTAACTCCCACAATATTAAAGGAAGTTGAAGAAAAGATCATTAAACCCACCCTTGAAGGTCTGCAGGAGGAAGGAAGAAAATTTTCCGGATGCCTTTACTGCGGATTGATGATTAATAAAGAAGGTTCTAAAGTTGTTGAATTCAACTGCAGGTTCGGCGACCCTGAAACCCAGGCAGTTCTGCCCGTTGTTAAAGGGGATTTCCTTAAATTACTTTATTCGGCTGCGGAAGGTAAGCTCGATAAATCCGCCGTTAAATATTCCGGCGGTTCGGCAGTGTGTGTGGTTGCCGCATCAAAAGGTTACCCGGATGAATATTCTGCAGGTTATGAAATTGAAGGACTTAATGCGTTTGATCAGGATAAAAATATCATTGTCTTTCAGGCCGGGACAAAGGAAAAGGATGGAAAAGTTGTAACCTCCGGCGGAAGGGTCCTGGGAATTACTTCCGTGATCACCCAGAATAATTTGCTTAAAGCACAGAAAAAAGCTTACGATGCTTTAAAGAAAATTAATTTCAAAGATATTTACTACCGCACCGATATTGCAGCAAAAGCAGTAAAGTAATTATTATTGATTTAATTCTGCCGATTTTTTTCTTTTTCTCATAAGGAAATTAAATTCCAAGATTTATTGATATAAATTCTCCGTGGATCTCAGTGAAAAAACTCTGTGTCTCTCTGTGTAACTAATCTTTTTAAAAAGTAACATAGAGTTCCCCAAAGAAGGCACTGAGAAACACAGAGAGGAAAAATCTTTGACTGCTAAAATGAAATTCAATTTATTGTAAGATCCTCCTAAGAATTTAAATGAAAAAATTCATACTGCTTGCAAACGGAAAACCGCCGCATAGAAAAATAATTGCTTATCTGCAGAAAAAAAGATACTCGACTTTAGTATGCGCGGACGGCGGAGCAAACAAAGCTGAGAAATTAAACTTGATTCCGGATTTTATAATAGGTGATTTTGATTCAATTGATAATCAGACCCTAAAATATTTCCGGAATAAATCAAAAATTATTAAGCTTTCCGGCCAGAATGATACCGATGTAGAAAAATGCCTGAAAGAGATGATAAGCCGGAATTTTGGTGCAGCAGTTTTACTGGGCGTTACAGGGGACAGGCTGGACCATACATTCTGCAATTTGGGGATCGTAATCAAATTCTACTATAAAATTAAGCTTAAAATAATTGCGGAAAATTCTCTGCTTATTCCCTATACAGGGAATGTTGAGCTGGAAACCATTCCCGGCGAGATAATATCTTTGTACGGCTTCGATACCAAAACAAAAATTACTTCACAAGGCTTATTTTATCCGCTGAAAAACATTTCTCTTCCTTTCGGTAAAAAAGAGAGCACCAGCAATATTGCGGAATCAGGTAAAGTTCTTTTAAAAATTAATGGGGGAATTATTTTTGTCATCCGCGATCTCAATCTTCTTATGAAGCATAACCTGCTGTAAAACAGCTGGCCTTCAAATCTGTCCAAAATAAAATAACCTCTTATATAAAATAAAACGACAAATGATCATATTCTGTCAGAAAATCCCGCAAAGCGGGATCTCGCTTTGCGATGATAAATATTAAGTCACTACTATTTATAAACCCTTCTCCTTTCAGGAGAAGGGTAGGGATGAGGTTGAGAGTAGCATAAAAACATTAGACTATTCTAAATACTTAAAAGAAATTTTCTTTTTATAAATTATTTTGGACAGAACCGATATAGATCTTTGCTCAAAATAACTTTCAGCAGAAGAAAAGATTTGTATATTAAATTCTGAAATCCTCTTCAGAGGCAAAATTATCCGGGATTACAACCGATTGCTCCATATTGCACTCAATTGCTGTAATCATCTAATGAAAACTATTATTGAATTACAAAGGAGATACTATAATGAAATTTCTTCCCTGCAAAAGAAACATCCTGCTTATGATATTTATTTTCAGCTATATATTGATCGCACAGCCTGTTTCCACCCGCTCCGATATTTCAATTAAACAGCTTGCGACAATAGGCGGACCTACAGTCCGTATTGAAAGAGATCCTGTTTCCGGAAATTTATATCTCCTTGAAAACAACGGCAATATCAAACGTGTCAACTTCAACCAGGACAGCAGCAGTGCCACATTCGAAACCGTTTATACTTCATCCGACCATGGATTAAATTCAACATTAGGAATTACCTTCG
>CAYSGP010000042.1:0-2550 GCA_964430095.1 uncultured Ignavibacteriaceae bacterium | reverse complement strand
AATCATGATCATGGTATCCCCTACCGGATTCCAATTATTAAATTCGCTTGGTTTAGATGCAATGACAGTTGGAAACCACGAATGGGATTTAACTCCATCAACTTTGCTGGTTTCTCTTCAGGCTTCATTTCCGCCTGATAGCGGATTCCCGCTTCTTTCAGCTAATTTAATTTTCCCGGATACCATTGTTCCTGATACTCTCCGGGAATACATTTTACCTTTTACGATTAAACAGGCCGGCAATGTAAAAGTCGGCATATTCGGGTTAACCACACCCGAGGCAAATGTAATTTCACAGCCGCTCCCGTACTTTATTGATACAAATATTGTTGAAATTGCCGCAGCAATGGTAGATACATTAGCTGCATTAGACTGCGATGTTATAATTCTTCTTTCTCATTTAGGATATTATTTGGATGTGACTATTGCCTCGCAAGTACCGGGAATTAATGTGATTATTGGAGGACATGATCATTACCGTTTTGAAACCCCAATTCCTATTGCTGATGCCTGGATCCTTCAGGCCAACGCATATTATTCAGATATCGGAAAACTTCAGCTTTCTGTAAGTGAAGGAGCCGTAAGTCTTCTGAAATATGAAATGATTAAGCTGGATGAGACTATTCCCGAAGAGCCGTCGGTCTTAACAGAAGTGAATAATCTTATAACGGGTATAGAAAGTGTATATGGACCTGTTTACTCGCAGAAGGTAGCATATGCAAATGCTTACTTTGAGGAGTGGGCAGATTCCCTGAGGTATTACGGTAATCATGATACGCCGCTCGGGAATCTTGTAACTGATGCATTCCTGGCAAAAACCGGAACGGATATCGCCATTGAAGCAGGCGGTTCGATTGCCCAGCCAATATATGCCGGACCCCTTGTAGCTGCAGATATATTCAGAGCTTTAGGATACGGCTTTAATGAAATAGACGGACTTGGATTCAGGATAGTTAAATTTGATATTCTCGGTTCTGATCTCTGGCTGGCACTTGAAACTGTTCTTGCCACTATTGAATTGAACGATGAATTCTTTCCGCAGATATCCGGTATGAAATATACGTATGATCCGAACGAGAATGCCGGGGAAAGATTAAATATGGTAATTATCGGGGAAGATACATTGAACCCGGGAAAAACTTATTCCGTTTCCGGGAATGAATTCCTTGCGGGAATACTTACTAGTTATCTCGGAGTGCCTATTTCTAATTTATACCTTTATGAAGACTCGACGGAATTTCAGGTTCTCTCGGAATATATAATTGCACAGCAGAGCATTTCACCTGCTGTTGAAGGAAGAATTCTCGCCGCGGAGCCTGGTACCGGAATAGAAAAGAGTCCGGATTTATGGTCTAATACTTTTCAATTAAAACAAAACTACCCGAATCCGTTTAATCCTGCCACGAATTTCGAATTCCGGATTTCGGATTTCGGATTGGTTTCATTAAAGATTTACGATATCCTCGGTAATGAAGTTGCAACTATTGTAAATGAAGAACTTCCCGCAGGCAATTATAAATATCAATGGAATGCAGACGGATTGGCAAGCGGAGTGTATTTCTATCAATTAAAAGCTGGTCACTTTGTTGAGACAAAGAAATTAATCCTCCTTCGCTAAAAGTTTACCAACCGAAACTAAGTGCAGGTTGGCTTCGGAGGACAGGTTCTGATGAAGTAATTTGTAGAGACGCCTCGGTGAGGCGTCTCCTTAAAGGGAGCTAAAATGAAAAAACAAATTATATCCTCAATCTTAATCTTTTGTATGTTGATCCAAATACACTTAACCCAGGTTGGTTGTACATCATTTTATCCTGCCGGAGATAATGACCTTTCTAAATATTCTGAGGAATCCGGACTTTTATTAAGAATGCAGGATAAAACGGATTTGGATATCAGCCCTGCAAATTCCGTTTTTATAGATTCGTCAGCGGAATTTATTTATGCAGTGGGGAAGGAATATAATTATTCTACTAAAAAATTATCCGATTTTAAAGGAGTAATAGAAAAAGATAAAATAGATTCAGCGAAATTTTTTGAAATCAATTCAACAAAATATTATATATGCTGGTTAAACGATAACCGGAAAATAACTTGCGAGAAAGAAATGTTCAGTACAACGCCTGATTCCGGCAGCAGCTTCTGGCTGGTGTATGATAACAATAAAAATGAAATCAGGAAAGTTCACGATTCCGAAATTGAAGCTGTAGAAATTCAAAAAACCAATTGGGTAGCAACTTCATTCCTCATATTAATTGGAGCAGCTGCATTAACTTTATTAATTTTCAGCATAACGTACGAGGGTATCACTTTTGAAAATGGAGGCAGCTTTTAATATTATTCAATGGTTTTGTAATAACGGGCGTTTTGGTCTGAGAGCCTTTTTTGCTGAATCATTGTGCGAATCTGTGACTCATCGACAGTTCTTGGCTGGCCGGAGGAAGAGGAAGCAGATACTTGCTTGATAAAACTTTTTGGAACCTTATGGAAAAATCTATTGGCTGATACAACGGAAACAACTAATACGGTTGTTACTACGACTTTTAGGAAATG
>CAYSGP010000041.1:0-2842 GCA_964430095.1 uncultured Ignavibacteriaceae bacterium | reverse complement strand
GACATTTATACACTATTGCATAACTCCTATGAATTTCATATATCTGTGATATACACTATAAAAAAAAATCTTATAAAAAAAAGGAGCATGTATGAATAAAAAATATATTGCATGGATTTTACTATCCTTGCAATCATTGCTGTATTGTGCAGGCACACAAGATGCTGGCCTTGGAGACGATGGAAGAAGATATAATCTTAATTTTTATGGAAAATTAGAAATGATGAGCGATGATGATTTAAAGAAGGGAAATTTTTCCAGAGAAGAAATAAAGCAAAGATTAAATGAACTTGGCAATAAACCTGATTGAAATTCCATTTTTTTGTTGTAATATTTTTTGGTTAGAAGTTAAATCTTACATATGTTTCAAGTAACAAGAAAATAAAATAAGTAACACCATGGCAGTAGTCCGGTTCGGCGTTTCTCTTGAACATGAATTATTAAATGCTCTTGATGATTATGTCGTTGATAATCATTATGCAAACAGATCCCAGGCAATAAGGCAGCTTATAAATAATAACTTAGTAGAGAAAAAATGGCAATGCAATAATATTGTTGCAGGCTCTATTACCCTTGTATATGATCACAATAAGCGGGATATTCTAAACAATCTGATAGATATCCAGCATGATTACAATTCTGTAATTCTCTCTATTCAGCATTTCCATTTGGATTCTGATCATAGCCTGGATGTAGTTGCGGTAAAGGGTATAGCAAAAACATTAACTGAGCTTTCCGATAAGCTCAAAGCTGTAAAAGGCATTCAGCACGGAAAATTAACCATGAGCCGGGCAGATTAATTTTTTTTATCATAAGTAACACGTTTTTAAATTTAATAATACTGCAGGAATAATGAGAATTGACAGACTATTTTCTATACCATTGATATTTCTTTCAATGAATTCTTTTTTTACCCTTCAAGCTCAGGAAACATTAAAAGATACCGTTGTTTTTGAAGATATTATTATAACAGGTACAAAAACGGAAGTCAGCCGGAACAACGTTCCATTTACTGTTTCTGTTATAAGTGAGAAGCAGATAGAGGAAAGTTCCGAATCAGCATTGCTGCCGGTTTTAAGCGAGCAGGTGCCTGGAATATTTATTACCGAACGGGGTATAACCGGATTCGGTGTCGGAGCCGGCTCGGCCGGTTCAATAAATATAAGAGGCATCGGAGGAAATCCGAATACCGAAACTCTCGTGCTGCTGAATGGGAATCCCCAGTTCATGGGGATTATGGGACATCCCCTGCCTGATGCATATATTGCATCGGATGTGGAAAAGGTGGAAATCATCCGCGGACCGGCTTCAACTTTGTACGGTACAAATGCAATGGGCGGAGTAGTAAATATAATTACTAAATCGCAAAAGGCAGATGGATTCAATGCAAATGCGCGTACGATGTTCGGTTCCTACAACACTCAAAAGTATATGCTGAATTCGGGCTTCAAAAAAAATGGATTCTCTGCTTTTGGTTCATTCAATCATGACCAGACGGACGGGCATAGGGATTCTTCTGATTTTAAAATAAATAACGGCTACCTCCGAATAGAGTACAATATCTCTCCACATTTGAATTTCAGCTCCGATTTTAGCCTTGCTGCATATGAAGCTATGGATCCCGGGCCTGAAAATTCATATGCAGGAGAAGCAATTGATATTACACGCGGAATGGGTGCCGTATCATTCGATAATAAATTCGAAAAGACAAACGGTTCCGCAAGATTTTTTTATAATTACGGTGAACACCGGATAACCGACGGCTTTCATTCAAAGGATAAAAATTTCGGAATAGTAACCTATCAGTCATTTAATTTTTTTTCAGGCAATACCATAACAATCGGCGTAGATTATAAAAGATACGGTGGGATTGCTGAGAACAGAGTATTGCTTGGTGATACAACTTTATGGGAGCTTGCAGGCTACGGCTACATACAGCAGACAATTTTCGATAAAATTATTTTGAATGCAGGCTTCCGATTGGAACACAGCAGCGTCTACGGGAATGAACCGGTTCCTGCGGGCGGAATTGCATATAATTTAAGCGGTTCAACTACTATAAAAGCTTCAATTGCCAAAGGATTCAGAAGCCCTACAATAAGAGAACTTTACCTTTTCCCCCCTGCAAATAGTGATTTGAAACCTGAAAGAATGGTTAATTATGAATTGGGATTAATCCAGGAGTTAATAGAAAACAGACTGCTGGCTGAATTAAATGTTTATCATGCTGAAGGAGATAATCTTATCACCACAGTATTTGGTCCCGGAGGTCCCAGAAACGAAAATACCGGTTCCTTTTCAAATACCGGAGTTGAGGTCGCAGGCAGCTATTTGATGCTTGAAAATTTAACTGCTCAGGTAAATTACAGCTACATTAATATGGAAGAACCTATGCTTGCTACACCTAAACATCAGTTTAATTTCGGTGCAACTTATAATCTGAATAACCTTTCTATTAATCTTTCGTTACAGCTTGTAAATGATTTAGCTACTCAACTTAACCCCACGTTAGTTAAAGAAAATTATAGTTTAATTAACTCGCGTATTTCTTATGATATCAACAAATATTTTAATATTTTTTTGAAGGGGGAAAATCTGACCAACGAGAAGTATTATATAAATTACGGCTACCCGATGCCGGGATTTATTATATTCGCGGGAATAAATCTGCACTATTAAAAAAAAGAAATGTTGAAAATCCGCTGTTTGCCAATACTCCTATTTTTAAGTTTTTTTATTATGGGAAATACTAATCAGGATGTCGCAGATAAAAAGATTCTCATAATTGATGCGGTTAATAATGAATTGAAACTGCATCCCGAAGCAACCTTAATTGATATTT
>CAYSGP010000040.1:0-10204 GCA_964430095.1 uncultured Ignavibacteriaceae bacterium | reverse complement strand
AGATGGGGATTCTATGATAATTCTAAAATCCCGCCTTTTATTTTTATTATTTCAAGCAGTGGTTTAATATGTCCGCCGGCTATGGCTGATTATCGTTTTTAATTATTGTCTCAAAATATCAACAATACTTTAATGCTGTATTTGATAGCAGCAACCTTCTGTTATTTTTCTCAATTATTTGCGCTGCCTCTTTAAAGTGACGTGTATATCTTCGCAGGTTATTCTTTCATTTATATAAATTAAAAGTTATAAAATTGTGATAACTTCTTTTTAAAGTTTTAATATCCTTTCTATGTAAAATAAAATAAACCGGAAACGTATGCCGAAAATGATTTTATCAAAAACTGCAATTATTTTTTTTACCGCTTATTTTTTCATTCAGGCACAAAATAAAACCGATTTTTCAATTCCGGCAATTGATAATAAAAGTATTAGGCTTTCCGAACTTTACAGCAAGGGTCCGGTGTTGGTAAACTTTTGGGCGTTGTGGTGTGAACCATGTAAAGCAGAGATGAAAGTCCTTAAAGATCTTTATGGAAAATACCGTAATCAAGGATTTACAATACTCGGGATTAACCAGGATTCCCCAAAAAGTGTTTCTAAGGTAAGATCATATATTTCTTCCCAGAAAATAAATTTCCCTGTTGCGCTTGATCCGAATTATCAGTACCTGCAGAAGTTAAACGGGCAGTCAATTCCTTATTCATTGTTATTTAATAAAAACGGTGATATTGTTTATAAAAGCATAGGCTACCTTCCTGGTGATGAAATGAGGCTTGAAGAAGAGATTCAAAAATTGCTTTCGGCTGGGCAGTGAGTTTAAATAAAATATTTTTTTTTATGATAATATTATTAATCGGCAAAAGTGTAATCGGTCAGACCATTATTCCGTCTGTTTCAAATTTATTAAGATATGGAGATGGAGAAAGATTTTTTGGAAACATCAAGCTGAAACAAAAATATTTTGAAAATTTAACTGATGTGAGAATTTCAATGCTGGAATCATTTGTAGTTGGTTTCCGGCTGCTTTATGATGATCCGCCGGAAGTCGGGGAAACTTTCCACGGCATCAGCAGGAGATTTATTGAATACAATAACGAAGATTTGTATCTGCGGGCCGGGAATTCTTCTGCTTTATTCGGCAGAGGACTTGCGTTAAATCTTTTTGAAAACCGCAGCTTGGCTTACGATACCTGGATGGATGGAATTATTATTAAATACAAATCGGAGTTATTTAATGCTTCAATTTTGGGAGGGAGGATTGACTTTAGGGATTCCGTAAATGTAGTTAGAAATGAGATCTATAGAATCCGCGGAGGAAATTTTGAATTATCGCCTTTCAATGAAATAAATATAGGAGCAGCTTATATTTATGCCGAAGGAATTATTCCGCAGGGAGCCGCCTCATCAGGCATTCCGGCTAAAAATATTAAGGCTGAAATTCCGGAATTATATCTAAATATAAATCTTAGAAATCTTTCTTTTTATCTTGACTGGTCAAGAAAATGGACCAACGTTTTGAATGAAACAACATCATCAGGCTGGGGATTGTACAGTTCGGTCTCGTACCTAGGCGAAGGCTTCGGTATAACTTTGGATTATAAGAATTACAGCTTCGATATTCTGGATCCTTACGGTAGATATGATTTTTCCCGCGCAACAAGAATGCTCCCGTTTCAGAATCCGCCAATTGTTCAGAAAGAGCATTCTTATACGCTTCTGACCCGTCCTCTCCACGAGGTTAATTTTAACGATGAAGTCGGTTTTCAGCTCGATGCTTTCTGTTCTTTTAACGAAAAAACAACATTAAACTTTAATACAAGTATTTCGAGCATCCACAGGAGTTATATGTTAAATGAAGATGGCCTTACTTTTAGTGAAGTTAAAAGAAATGATGATTTTCTTCCTTCCTTTAAGAAAGAATTTTTTCCATACTATGAAATATTTATAGAAGGTGAACATTATTATAATGCTTCCTCCGCCATCAGGCTGGCTGCAGCAGTGCGGGAGAAAACATTCTTTAATGAATTTTCAGGTGACGGAAGCAGCACGGTTACACGTTCTTTTGTAATCCCGCTGCAAATCCAGCATCTATTTTCAGAAAAATATTCTCTCACTTTTCAATCGGAGCATGAGTGGGTTAATGAGAAGTTTAATGAAACAGATCAAAAATATTTTAATCATTTAATTACTTTTATCAACTCTTTCTTTTTAAAGCTGACAGCAACTATCCGGTTCGAGTATACGACTAGTGAGATCGATATTTCGGAAAGAAAAAACTGGATAACCGGCGAATTGGGATACCGTTTTGGACAATCTCATGTAATAACAGCTTCTTACGGCAGGGAAAGAGGCGGATTGATTTGTTCCAACGGCGTCTGCAAATATATTCAGCCGTTTGAAGGTTTCAGGTTATCTGTTCTCAGTCAGATTTAAGTTTTTTAAGGATGATACAATGAAAAATTTATTATTAGTAATATTATTAATAGGATTTCTGCAAAGCAGATTTTATCCGCAGGAAGTTAAAAATGTTTTAGTAGAAGTTTTTACAAACTCACACTGCCCGCTGTGTCCGCCTGGCCATAATGCATTGCTGTCTTATGATCAGAACAGCCCGAATGCAGAAAATATTAATTATATATTCTATCATATGATATATCCATATAGCGATGATGCTCTTTATCAGGCGAATACATCTCATTCACAGGGAAGGGATCTTTATTACGGACCATTTGGTTCAACACCTAAAGCATTTTTTGACGGTATGATTCAGCAGAATAATTACTCTTCCTGGAGCGGATTGCTTGATCAGAGGGTGGCTGCCGGCAGCCCATTAAAAATTGCTTTAACCGGCACTAAGACTAACGGTACTATAAATATTAATGCAGAAATTGTAAGAACAGGAAATATTAACGAAAATGAATTAGCAATTCATTTCGTTGTAGTTGAAAACGTTTTTTACCAGGGAAGAAATGGGATAGCTGATCATAAATATGTAATGCGAAGCATGGTTACTTCACCAGCCGGAGAATCATTTTCAATTAATGAAAATGAAGCCAGGCAAGTACAAAAATTCATTAACCTTTCGTCCAGCTGGATGCCAGATAGTTTAAGAATTGTTGTTTTTATTCAAAGCAGCTCTTCAAAAGCAGTTTATCAGTCAGCTTACATCTCTTATGTTGAACTGGAATTAACCGGAATAAATGGAAATATTGATACGCCAAATGAATATTCGCTTGAACAGAACTATCCAAATCCTTTTAATCCTCTGACTAATTTTGAATTTCAGGTTGCAGATTTGGTATTTGTTTCTTTGAGAGTTTATGATTTACTCGGCAGAGAAGTAGCTGTGCTTGTTGATGAAGTAAAACCGGCAGGGAATTATAAAATAACTTTTAACGGCAGCAATCTTGCAAGCGGGATTTATTTATATAGATTGGCAGCTGGGAATTTTATTCAAACCCGTAAAATGATTCTTTTAAAATAAATTCTTCTCCGGGAAATTTATTTTTTTTCTTTCTCGGCATTATGGACTTTCGGCTGTTTTCCCACATCATATTTTAAAACCAGCTCCCCTCCAAGGAAATTCGAATACAGCATCCCGCAGAGGGCGGAAATTTTAATTATTATTTCCCCGGTTGACGGAAATTTAATGTTTGGATAGTCTTTTAATCCGTTCCAGGAAATAACGGAAAAAATTAACATCCATATTAAATTTAATCCGCCGTGTGTAATCGCTTTTACAAATAAGTTGCTTCTGGGATTGATTTTAAGTAATTCCACAGCTCCAAAAGTTAAAGCCAGCCATCCCATTATTGCCCCTGCCGCAAGAGAGTAAAAAGAAAACACTGCGAGAGAATCATCTCTTGAATAAACCGAAGTAATATCAAGTATTACGCTCATCGGAAAAAAAGCGGTTGGGAAGTGTACCAGCATCATGTGAACCGGGTGTCCGAATATCCTTCCCCGTAAAAATTCTGAAATAAAATTAATCACTTCAGCTGAAGGCAAAAATTAATAATATTAAAAAAGCAATCACGGCTGCTCCGGCATGAATAATTACTAAGGCTTTTGGCCCGGGCTTCTTTTTAAGATCATTTGTAAGAAGGATAAAACCTCCCAGCGCGGCAATAATAAAAATTACCAGTGATGCGATAGGGGCGGATGCATTATTCACCGCAAATAAAATTAGAGTGATTAAACCTGCTGCTGCGGCAATTCCATGGAGAGCCACTGCCGGTTTCGGAGTAGGTTTCCCCTGCAGTAATGGAACTGCGATTGTTAATCCTAAAACAGCCGCTGTTGCAAATATTAAAATAATTACCGTAAGCATTTTTCCTCCTTTAAATGAAGCTTAGATGAAATTCCATTTTAATAAGTTACATTTTGTCTAAACTTTTTCACCTGAATTGGAATCTGAAGTATGAACCAGGTCACATAAATGGGGTTGATTTTTAATTTAAGCTCGCTTAAATTTTTTATAATAATTTACTTAAATATGCAGAATATTTCTAAAGAAGATTACCTGAGTATCATTTATAAAAATAAAGATACTAACGGAAAAGTTAAGGCCAACACGATAGCCGATAAATTGAATGTTTCTAATGCTGCGGTTACGGATATGCTGAAAAAACTTTCAAATGAAGGTTATATAAATTATGAACCGTATAAAGGAATTAATCTGACTCAAGACGGCGAAGTTTATGCGAAGAATATGGTGCGCCGCCATAGAATTTGGGAAGTATTTCTAAATCAGATAGTCGGGCTTCCCTGGGATAAAGTTCACGATGAAGCGCATCGCCTGGAACATTCATCTTCGGACGAATTAATTAATAAGATGGAAGTGATGCTCGATTTCCCCGAGTATGATCCCCATGGAGATCCTATTCCTTCTAAGGAAGGAAAAATGCCGAGACAAAAAAATTGTATCCCGCTGTCAGAATTGAAAGAAGGAGAATCCGGTCTGGTAATTAGGGTTAACGATTTTGATGAAAAATTTCTAAACTATATTTCCGAAATCGGAATTAACCTCGATCAGTCTATTTTTGTTCAGGAGAGAAGAAGCTTTGATAATTCAATTAAAATTTTGGTAAACGATCAATTTTGGAACATCACAAAAAAGCTAGCCGAAAATGTCTTTGTTGAAGTAAAGAAAGGCAGTACGAATAAATGAGCAATCCTTTAATATTAATTTTAATGGGACTTGTATTGATCTTTGCTGCAGGAGTTTTATTCTGGCCTGAAAAAGGTTTTTTTGCTAAAAGGAAAAAGCATAAATGGAAAAAAACCAGAGTATTTATTGAGGACGCATTAAAACATCTGTATGATTGCGAATATAAAAAAATAAATTGTTCGGTTAATAGTATTGCAGGGAACCTTTCTATCGGCGGAGATCATGCTGCAAAATTAATTGCAAGGCTTGAGGCGATGGGCCTGATTACATCACTTGCCGATAATCTTCAGTTAACCCCGGAAGGGAGGTCATACGCTCTCCGCGTAATAAGAATACATCGTTTATGGGAAAGATATTTAGCAGATGAAACCAGTATCGGAGAGACGGACTGGCATAACCGGGCAGAAGAACAGGAACACGTTCTTACTGTAGATGAAGCCAATTATCTTGCGGCTCAACTAAGCAACCCGCTGTATGATCCGCACGGGGACCCGATACCTACTGCTTCCGGAGAATTACCCGTTCCTAAAGGAAAATCATTGATTTCTATGGCAAACGGTGAGTCCGCTCAGATAATTCATATTGAAGATGAGCCGCCTGAAGTTTTTGCACAGCTCGCTGCACTGGGGCTGTACCCTGGAGTTAACATAAGAATGATTGATTTATCAAAAGACAGGATTAGGTTTGCAGCCAACGGCGAAGAATGCATACTTGCTCCAATTTTTGCAAATAACGTTACAGTTGCACCTGTGCCGGAAAGAGATAAATATGTTACCGAGTATAGAACTCTTTCATCACTTGAGATTGGAGAAGGTGCAGTAGTAATCGGAATATCAAAAGCGTGCCGTGGTCAGCAGAGAAGAAGGTTAATGGATCTTGGCGTTGTTCCCGGTTCCAAAATTACTGCCGAACTAAAAGGAGTTGGAGGCGACCCTGTTGCCTATAATATCCGCGGAGCAACTATTGCTTTAAGAAAAGAGCAAGCTAAACAGATTTATATAAAAGTTTCAAAAGAAGAAATGGCGGAAGCATGATCGATACCGGTAAGTGTGAAACTTGTCCTGCACATAATGCGGGAAACTTAATAAAGCTCGGCGTGAATATGAAGGATTTTGATTTCATCGTTGCTTTAGCCGGGAATCCCAACACCGGGAAAAGTACCGTGTTCAATGCTCTTACGGGATTAAAGCAGCATACAGGGAACTGGCCGGGTAAGACTGTCGCTAGGGCAGAGGGCGGTTTCATATATAATAAGAAAAAATATAAACTGGTTGATTTGCCCGGAACTTACTCGCTTTTATCTACGAGCACTGATGAAGAAATAGCAAGGGATTTTATTTTATTCGGCCAGCCGGATGTAACGGTAATTGTCGCTGATGCAACAAGACTCGAGAGGAATTTAAATTTGGTTCTGCAGGTCCTGGAAATTACGGACAGGGCGGTTCTTTGTTTAAACTTAGTCGATGAAGCACTGCGTCATCAGATTACAGTTGATGAAAGAGCATTAGCTCGTGAACTTGGAATTCCTGTTGTTCCGGCCGCTGCAAGACAAGGAAAGGGGATACAAGAGCTGTTGAAAAATATTAATGATGTGGCTACCGGTGAATATATTTGTAAGCCGCATAGGATCAGCGGCGCTTCGAAAGAATTAAAGAAAGCAGTTGATAAGCTTCAGGAACAGGTTGAAGAGGAGTTCCCTGAATTACCGAATCCCCGGTGGGTAGCATTAAGGCTGCTCGAAGGAGATCAGAAAATTATTGATGCCGTGACCTCAGGTGACCTGGAAAATATTACTAAACGAAAAATATTAAAGGAAGAGCTTCCGGCTCTTACATAAGGGTATATAATATTATGATGAATGAAAGGAAAATTTCTGCCAGAAAAAACATTTTGGCTGCGGCAAATTCTTTAAGATGGGAAGTCGGAGAAAACTTCCATGATGCATTGATGGAAGATATTTATAAAGATGCCGCAGAGATCTCTGCAAAAACCGTCAGCAGATTAAGTGAAAAACCAAAGTTTACATTTGATAAAACACTTGATAAGCTGGTTACAAGCAAATGGACCGGCTTCCCGGTTATGTTCCTTATGCTTGCAGTTGTTTTCTGGATTACAATTGAAGGAGCCAATATCCCGTCGGCAATGATTGCTTCATTTTTAATTGATGACATTCATCCTTTGCTTAAAAATATCGCCGCTTCCATAAACATTCCTCTTTGGCTTGGCGGTGTTTTAATTGACGGTGCTTATCTGGCTATGGCGTGGGTAATAAGTGTAATGCTGCCGCCAATGGCAATATTTTTTCCGCTTTTTACTCTTCTTGAAGATTTTGGTTATCTCCCTCGCGTTGCATTTAATATGGATAGCCTTTATAAAAAAGCCGGCGCTCACGGAAAGCAGGCTTTAACAATGGCAATGGGTTTTGGATGTAATGCTGCCGGAATAATTTCAACAAGGGTAATTGACAGTCCGAGAGAAAGATTAATAGCTATAATTACAAACAATTTTTCACTTTGCAACGGGCGCTGGCCTACACAAATTTTAATTGCAACAATTTTTATCGGCGGTGCAGTTCCTGCTTATGTAGCCGGTATAACATCTGCAGCTGCAGTTGTTGCAGTTGCAGTGCTCGGAATAGCTTTTAGTTTAGTTGTTTCCTGGTCATTATCAAAATCTATATTAAAAGGGGAGGCATCTGCATTCAGTCTTGAGCTGCCTCCTTACCGTCCCCCCAGAATTCTTCAGACGCTTTATACTTCATTAATTGACAGGACTTTGTTTGTTCTCTGGCGTGCCGTTGTTTTTGCAGTTCCCGCAGGTATCGTAATATGGCTGGTCGGCAATATTCATTTAGGCGAGCTTACGATTGCCGAGCACTTTGTTAATTGGTCTAATCCTTTTGGGATTTTACTCGGATTGAATGGAGTAATTCTGCTCGCATATATAATTGCAATCCCGGCAAATGAAATTATTATTCCGACTATTCTAATGCTTACAGTATTAACCTCAAATTTAACCGGGGGTGCAGGAGCCGGTGTTATGTTTGAAGCCGACTCTGCTGAAGCTACTGCAAATATTCTTTATTCAGGTGGATGGACTGTTTTAACCGGGGTTTGTTTGATGCTGTTTTCACTGCTGCATAATCCCTGCTCAACAACCATCTATACTATCTATAAGGAAACAAAAAGTATTAAGTGGACTGTAGTTTCGACTATGCTGCCTCTAATTATGGGATTCTTAATTACTTTCTTTGTTGCTCAGATTTGGAGGCTGATTGAATAAGAATACTGAAATTAAAATTTCACATATTTATATAATATTACTGAGCTCAATATTTCTTTCAGTCCTTTTGATTGCCTGCGAGGAATTTTTGCCGGCTTCCCCTGAATCAGATGAAATTTTAAATGAACCTATTGAAGGATTATCTTCATCTCAGCTCATTGCACACTTAGAAGGTGATGAACAATTCGGAAAAATTTTCAGTACTGAAGCAGGCCTAGGTCCTATCTTTGTGAACACCTCATGCGAAAACTGCCACATTGCAGATGGAAAAGGACATCCTTTCATCCAGTTAACAAGATTTGGTAAAATGAAGCTTGATGGTACATTTGATCCGATGACTGAATATGGCGGTCCTCAGCTTCAGCAAAGATCTATATCGGGATACCCAAATGAAGAGATATATTCTGAAGCAACAGGTATAAGTATATTTATGCCTCCGGCGGTAACAGGTTTGGGATTAATAGAAGCAGTTTCCGATGCTGCTATTCTAGCACTTGCCGACCCGGATGATTTGAATAGTGATGGAATCTCAGGAATACCTAATTACGTTGATCCTCCGGATTATTTTCGATCTATACCCGGATTCCATGTCGAAAATAACGGCAAATTTATCGGAAGATTTGGAAGAAAGGCCGGAGCAATTACAATCCTTCAGCAAGTTACACAGGCATATCTGCAGGATATAGGAATAACATCCGATTTGTTGTCTGAGGATTTATACAACTATATGTCAGGTTCCGGAACAGGAGATAAAATTCCTGACCCGGAATTATCTTTGAGTGTACTAAAAAGTGTCGAGTTTTATATAAAGACCTTAAAACCTCCTCCCAGACGCAATATAAATGATCCCGGCGTTTTGGAAGGCGAATTAATTTTTAAGCAGATAAATTGTTCCGGGTGCCATGTTCCGGCTCTGGTAACCGGAACTTCCGACATAGAAGCATTAAATCAAAAAGAGTTTTATCCTTATACCGATTTGCTTATGCACGACATGGGATTTGAACTTGATGATTACTACACTGAAGGAACTGCAAAAACAAGTGAGTGGCGGACAACCCCATTATGGGGTTTAGGCCTTGGAGGTAATTCACAGGGAAGGAAGAGTTACTTTCTGCATGATGGAAGAGCCGTATCCATTGAACAGGCGATAAGCTTTCATGGAGGAGAAGCTGCAAACAGCAGAAATAGTTTTAACAATCTTTCTAATTCCGATAAAGAAAAATTGTTGAAGTTTTTAGATTCTTTGTAAATATGAAAAGAGAAAATTTTATTAAAAAAATTTTATTTATTGCTGCGGGAGGAATTGGCGCAGCATTTTTTTTTGACAGCTGTTCGCCGATAAAGTATCTTGCTCATACTGTGAAGGGAAACAAAATTATTGTTAAAAAAGCTGAATTAAAAGGAGTGCAATTTGCATTGGTGAATGCCGATAATCTGCCGTTTCCAATTTACCTTCGCAGCCTGGATAATGAAAATTATATTGCTCTTTTAACAAGGTGCACTCATAAAGGTTGTGAGGTTATACCTTATTATGACCGTCTCTCATGCCCTTGTCACGGAAGTGAATATTCATATACAGGCGAGGTAATTTCTCCGCCCGCTCAAAATCCTTTGATGAAATTTGATGTTACAGCCGACCGTGATAATATTTATATACAAAAGGGTTAGCAATGAAAAGATTATTTGCATTAATATATATCCTGATTTCTTTTCATGCGTTTGCTCAATTAGAAATAAAAGATACTGTTG
>CAYSGP010000039.1:0-2531 GCA_964430095.1 uncultured Ignavibacteriaceae bacterium | reverse complement strand
CAGAAAAGAATTATTATGATGCTGTTCATGCGCCGGAAATATTAGATTATTAAGCACTTCGCAGCACGATATTGTCGAATTATCTCCCAGAAAAGAATTTATAAGCCTTGCGCCGTATTTTAAATTTGAGTTATCTCCGATGATGAATCTGACTGCTTTGCATCCGTAAAAAATATGGCATCCGTACCCTATAATTCCGTTTACCAGCTCAACGCCTTCGCCAATCTGGGTAGGTTCTTCCTCTGAAGAATTAATGGTGAGGTTTTTAAGTTTATTTGCACCTTTAATATAACAATGAGGATCGATCTTTACATCCTTAAGAATGAGTGAATTTTTTATTACGCATTGGGTACCTATTATTCCATAAAATCCGCGGTGCGCATCAAAGCTGTTCTGTGTAATCTCTTTTAATTTCTCCTGCAGCAATTTATCATCGACATATTTTGCCCACATATATGCATCCGCCGCAATCATTCCGTCGAACGGAAGAACCTGCCGGCATCCGGCTTCATTCATAAGGTCAATCCAGACACGTACATCTTCCTCTTCACCTTCTTTAATAATTCCGTTGCCGAATTTTGCATGATTGCTTGTATTTATTTCATCGACATTTGAAATAATGCACCGGTCGCCGACAATGAAGTAGGATAAATAGCCGACATTATGAATTGCCGCATCATCCCCGATATCGCATGAAATGATCAGACTATTTGTAATTCCGGCCGGCAGTCTCAAATCATGATGTTCAACTACAACGTTCTGAACACGTCCGATCCGTACAAGTCCGAAAAACCTGTTGTTAGCAATGAGCTTCGGGTCAAACTGATCGGTTACAAGAATTTCATCCCAGTTATTTGAAGAATTATTATTTTTTGTAAGCTGCCCAACTTCATCCTCTCTAAGATGTCTCCACCGATCTTTTGGCCACAATGTCTGCTGATCCCGGTAATAATATTCGTCTTTTCCTTTGGGCAGGAATTCATCAGGGATAAAATTTTTTCCGATTGCACCGCCAGGCAGGATTGAAACTGTATCCATATTTTAATTCCTTAAAAAATTTTAAGCATAGATAGAAAGAATAATTCTCATACGATGAAAAAATCTGGTAAAAGTACGGCTAAGTACTTTAAAAGTATAAGTATCAAAATAGCGGAAATTCTTGAGAAAAATTAGAATTAAGAAGAAGATGATGTTTGGAGCGCAGCTTTTTAATATGGTATATTATAGCCTGTTTATCAGTTTGCAATATTTTTAATTATTGAAAAACCATGACAGATAATAAATAAAAGGGAGCTATTTAATGCTTATGCAAGGGAATTATTCTTGAACTAATTTAGTTCGTAATTTCGCAGATACTTCTTCAGCAAAGCTCACCATTAAAAAATTGAGCAGGTTAGGTTTTAACGGTCCCTCCCTCGAACATACAAAGTAAAAATTTAAGGTTCCTTTTTTAAGGAATATAATTTTAAGGCCACAGCCAGCCGAATCTACCGCCCGTTATTAAACCATAAATTAATCCGTCAAACATCGATTTAAATGTTGCCGACCATTTCCTGTTAAACCAGATGCTGTTTTGGAGCAAAGCCAAGCTGTATCCGATGAATGCTGTACAGCCGGCAAATCTGAATGCCGAAAGATATCCGGCATCGGGGCTGAGAGCACGGCCGGCGATATATGCCGCAAAAATTCCTACAACAACACAATAGAAAAACCAGGAAACGAGACTTGGCAGCATGCTTACCGGCAAGGGATATACTGTTAAAGATACAACGGGTCCTTTTTTGATTTTCTCTTTGAATTCAGGAGTATTTCTCTCTCTATTGCTTCCGGGGCAGGGAACCATGTAATCACCCGGAGGAATATTTAATTTTTGTAAATCATTCCTGAACTGATCTTCAGAGGGAACTTTATCGAAATCGCTGTTGTGATAACCTAAAATAGTATGAATGATTGAGCTTATAATGAAGACTGCAACTGCAGAAAGAAGTATGGGAAGCCAGAGGGTAAATATTGAAACCATTTGGAACCTCCTTCAATAAAATTGCTTATTTAGGAAAGAAAATTTCTATAAAAAGGATGAAGATTAAAAATCAAATATAACCGAAACCACAATGATCTGAAAACCTTACTCTTTATTTTCTATTATGAATGCTAAAATCTCGGCAGCTTCATTACATTGCTCTGTTGATACATCAAGATGTGATACAATACGTATGGATTTCCTGCCCAGTGCAAACATTAAAACCCCCTTTTCAGCAGCTTTGGATACTATGGTATTTGCATCTAAGTCGGCATTGGTTAAATGGAATATTAGAATATTTGTTTGAACTGTTGAAAAATCTATCAACACATTTTTGCACTCAGCAAGCCGATCAGCAATCATTTTTGTATTTTTATGATCCTCTTCCAATCTTCTGAAATTATGTTCAATTGCATATAAACCTGCAGCTGCAAAAATACCAACCTGTCTCATTGCACCGCCGAACATCCTTCTATACCTGACTGCTTTTTGTATTATTTCTTTTTTCCCG
>CAYSGP010000038.1:0-4294 GCA_964430095.1 uncultured Ignavibacteriaceae bacterium | reverse complement strand
AACTCTGTACGGAATTTTTAGTTCCTTTAAAATATCCTCGGCATCATTTACCAGGGTTTCCAATTCATTCAGTGAATTTTCCGGCTTTACGAATTTAACCATTTCGACTTTATTGAACTGGTGCACCCGCAAAAATCCTTTTGATTCTTTTCCGTAAGAACCTGCTTCCCGCCGGAAGCATGCTGAATACCCGACAAATTTAATGGGGAGATCATTCTCATTCAAGATTTCATTCCGGTATATGTTTGTAATAGGAACTTCTGCAGTTGGAATCGGGTAAAGTTCGTCTTTTTCAATAAAATACATATCGTCGGCCATTTTCGGCAGCTGACCGGTGCCTTTCATTGAATCCCTGTTTACAAGGAAAGGAGGAAAGATTTCCGAATATTTATGGTGATGAAGATGATAGTCGAGCATAAAATTAAGAAGAGCACGCTCTAGTGTTGCTCCTTTGCCGATATAAACCGGGAAACCGGATCCTGATATTTTAGCACCGCGTTCAAAATCGAGTATCTTGAGTTTTTTACCGAGTTCGATATGATCCAGCAGCTTTTCATCTTTTTCAAAACTGAAGTCCTGCGGGATCCATTGCCTTACTTCTACATTTTGCTGAGCAGTTTTTCCGACGGGAACGGATTCATGAGGAATATTCGGGATGAACATGAGGATTTCTTCCAGTTCACCCTCAATACTTTTTAATTTAGAATCGAATTCAGCTATCTGGTCGGAGACGTGTTTCATTTCTGCCAGTACAGTTGAAACATCCTGTCCTGCTTTTTTCATTTGGGGAATTTGAGAAGAAACCTGATTTCTTTTTGATTTTAATTCATCGGTCTGAATTATCAGCTTTCTTCTTTCCTCATCAAGCTTTAAAACTTCATCTACCCTGTTCTTTTCGTTTTTATTTTCTATACCTTTTCTTACAAGGTCAGGATTTTCGCGAATGAATTTTAGATCTAACATAGAATGGAACGCAGATTTTTATGATTGATTATGATTTATTAAGATTGTCAAAATTTACAGCAATATCATTTATTTCAGAATTTTTATAATCACTTATCATAAGAAATCATAATGATCTTAAAAAATTTGTGTTCCATTACAGAGAACTATCTACGAAGATTTTTATGATTAATTATGATTTATTAAGATTTTATATACGGCAGTCATCAGTAATTTCAGACTATTTTTAATTATTTATCATTAAAAATCATAATGATCTTAAAAAATCTGTGTCCCATTACAAAGAACGATCAAAGCAGATTTTTATGATTAATTATGATTTATTAAGATTTTATACTCGACAGTCAGTACTTTTCTTTTGAATTGCGGCTTCTTAACAAAGTTCAATAATAAACCTACCTCTATATCTGTTGCTTTTAAGTAATTAACTAACTGGCATTCATGCTCAATACATAAACTTTCTGCAGCTTTTAATTCAATAATTACAACGTCATTTACAATTATATCAGCAAAATATTCTCCTATGATCAAACCATCATAATAGACCGATATAGGTTTTTGTTTTAGGCATTTCAAACCTAATTTAGATAATTCGATCAGCGGAGCATTTTCATAAACTCTTTCCAGAAATCCATATCCCAGCTTATTATAAACTAGAATATTTATAATTATTAATCATAAAAAATCATAATGATCTTAAAAAATCAGTGTTCCATTAAACCTTACTTTACTACAATATTATAGATTTTGTTCTTTACAAAGATTTCTTTTATGATCTGCTTTCCGTCAATATGCTTTTTAATTTTCTCATCTTTAATGACAATCTCCCTGGCATTATTCTGTTCAATATTAATCGGCACCTCAATGGTATTCCTCAATTTTCCATTAATCTGCACAGCTAAGTTGACGGATTCCTCAACCAGGGCTTTCTCATCATATTTAAACCAGACCGGCTGCTCAAAGATTGCTTTCTCTTTTCCGATTATCTGCCAGCATTCTTCGGCAAGATGAGGCGCCACAGGTGCAAGCAGAACTGCGAATCTTTCAAGCACATATGAATGGAATTCTCTTGAAGTCTTATTTATGTTCTTAAGCTCATTTAAAAGCTCCATTAAAGCTGCGATAGCAGTATTGAAACGGAAATTATCTATTTCTTCATGGCATTTTTTAATTGTCTGATGAAGCTTCCGGTAAATTATTTTTTCATCTTCATTAAGAAGATTAATATCCAATTTATCTTTTTGATCAGCATCCTTCATAACATTGGGATACCGGTTATAAAGTTCATAAATTCTTTGGACGAACCGGTCCGTCCCTGCAATCCCTTTATCGCTCCAGTCGCCTCCCAATTCATAAGGACCCATAAACATTAGGTAAAGCCTGAATACATCGGAACCATATTGCGAAGTAAAATCATCCGGATTTACGACATTCCCTTTTGTCTTTGACATCTTCGTACCCTGATGTGTAATTGTTCCTTGATGAACCAGGGTCGAAAACGGCTCATCAGAATTAGTAAGATTTATATCTCTTAAGAATTTATGAAAAAATCTCGCGTATAGAAGATGCATTGTTGCATGCTCGGCACCGCCGACATACATATCCACGGGAATCCATTTATTTGTTAATTTCCTGTTAAATGGTTCGGCGGCAATTTTCGGATCCAAATAACGGAAATAATACCATGAGGAATCAACAAAAGTATCCATGGTATCCGGATCTCTTTTTGCGTCTTCACGGCACTTGGGACACTTAATATTCATGAATTCCTTATTTGCTGCAAGCGGAGACTCTCCCGCCGGTTTAAATTCTGCTTCATAAGGAAGTTCGACAGGGAGATCTTTTTCATTTACAGGAATTTCGCCGCATTTCGGACAATGAATTATCGGTATCGGCGTGCCCCAATATCTCTGCCTGGAAATCAGCCAATCTCTTAAACGGTAATTTACCTGCCGCTTTCCGATCCCTTCTTCTTCAATCCATTCAATCATTTTCTTTTTTGCATCATCTACATAAAGCCCATTTAAAAAATCGCTATTAATTGCGGGACCATCATTGAGATATGCTTTGCCGTTAAAATCACCTGAAGGTTTTACAGTTCTGATTATTGAAAGATTAAATTTTTCAGCAAACTCCCAGTCGCGTTCATCCTGTCCCGGGACAGCCATTATTGCCCCTGTCCCGTAACTCATTAACACATAATCTGCAATCCAGATAGGGATCTTTTTTCCATTGGCAGGATTTATTGCATAAGCTCCGGTAAATATGCCTGTCTTTTCTTTTACCGCAGATGTTCTGTCAATCTCTGATATTGATTTAACGCTGTTCTGGTATTCCCGCACCTTCGGTTTAAATTCTTCTGCAGTAATTACATCTACAAGAGGATGTTCAGGTGCGAGAACCATGTAAGTAGCACCGAAGAGAGTATCCGGCCTGGTTGTGAAGACTTCAATTATTTCATCAAAATTTTCTACCGGGAAAATAATTTCGGCTCCTTCACTTTTGCCGATCCAGTTTCTCTGCATCAATTTTGTTTTTTCAGGCCAATTAATTTTATCCAAACCCTGCAGCAGCTCTTCCGCATATTCCGTTATCTTAAAGAACCATTGAGTAAGATTTTTTTGTATTACAAGAGTGCCGCACCGTTCGCATGTGCCGTCCGCTTTAACCTGCTCATTTGCAAGCACGGTTTGATCTTTCGGACACCAATTAACCGGTGCTGTTTTTCTATAAGCCAGATGCTTTTTATAAAGCTGGAGAAAAATCCATTGGTTCCATTTATAATATTCGGGAGCGCACGTCATCAGTTCGGCATTCCAGTCGTACATGCAGCCCATATTTTTAAGCTGAAACCTTATATCGGCAATATTCTTCATTGTACTGTCGTATGGATGTATGCCGGTTTTAATAGCATAGTTCTCAGCAGGCAGACCGAATGCATCGTAACCCATCGGCTCAAAAACATTGTAGCCGGTTAATTTTTTTAATCGTGCCCAGGAATCCGACGGACCGTAATGATACCAATGACCGGTGTGCAGTTTTGCCCCGGAAGGATAAATAAACATATTCAGGTGATACAGTTTCTTTTTTGTATCCGAAAGGTTCGTTTGATAAACCTTTTTATCTTCCCAGTGTTTCTGCCACTTTTTTTCTATTTCAGCAAAAGGATAGCGCATTTTTAATTTATCATTTTAAAAAAGTAGTGCCAAATTTACCTAAATTGGGAGGGAATTCAAATAATTAGGATGCATGACTGCATGGATGCATGCTGCCCCGTTTGCGGGGATTGCATGATTGGATGTGCATAGATTCAACTATTCAATTATTATTT
>CAYSGP010000037.1:0-16668 GCA_964430095.1 uncultured Ignavibacteriaceae bacterium | reverse complement strand
TGGACAATAGGACATTCAACCAGACCGATTGAAGAATTAATTGAAATATTAAAATCATTTCGGATTGAATCCGTAGCCGACGTAAGAAGCTATCCCGGTTCGCGGAGATATCCTCAATTTAATATTGAAAATCTTTCCGTTTCATTGCAGGAAGAAGGTATTGAGTATATTCATATGAAAGGATTAGGAGGAAGAAGAAAGCCGGACAAGAATTCTAAAAATATGGGATGGAAAAACGATGCATTTAAGGGCTTTGCCGATTATATGGAGACGTCTGAATTTAAAGATGCCGTGAGAAAGTTGATGGAACTTGCCCTGCTTAAGAAAACTTCTATTATGTGTGCCGAGGCTTTGTGGTGGAGATGCCACCGATCATTGATTTCCGATTACCTCAAACTGAATGGATGGAATGTATTTCATTTAATTTCACAAAATAAAACTGAAGAGCATACATACACCAAACCTGCTAAAATTAAACAAGGCAATCTTTTTTATAATGATTAAGTAATAGGAAAAAGAAATTAAAAGGAAACCGAAAATAAAAGAACCATTCGATTTAGATGTCATTTTGGATTTTCTCTTTGATGAGGGCCTGTTTTTTATTTCAGTGAAAAATAACAGCGATGCTCCTGTTTTTAAAGTTTCAATCGATTTTAATAAGAAAATAACCGGGCTCGGAGGCAGGAAGGAAATTTCATCGATTCCTCTTTTCAGTAATATTGAATTTCTTGCCCCAAGAAAAGAAATTAAGACTTTCCTCGATACAAGCCAATCTTACTTCACACGAAAACAGCCCGAGAAAATAATTGTCAAAATAACTTATACTAATAAAGAAGGAGCTGTTAAAACAGGAACAATAAATCATGATCTTTCGATTTATAAGGAAATCGGCTTCATAAAAATAATCCAAGATGAAAAACAAAGCAGGACAGGAGGCGAAAAATAATGGCGCAGTATCCGTTACCTTCTTTTCATTTCAAAGTTGACTGGGGTGGAATAAGAATAGGATTTTCAGAAGTTTCCGGTTTAACTGTTGAAACAAATGTAATTGAGTACCGTGAAGGCGCAAGTCCGGATTACTCAGTTATAAAAATTCCGGGTTTGAGGAAATATTCAAATATAGTTCTGAAGCGCGGTATGATTAAAGGAGATAATGATTTTTTTAACTGGTGGAATAGTCAGAAATCAGGATCTGCCGAGAGACGTGATGTTGTAATTTCAATACTGGATGAAGAGCACAAGCCTGTTGCAATATGGAAAGCAAGAAATGCATTCCCGGTAAAAATTGAATGGAGTTCCCTCAATGCATCAGGCAATGAAATTGTGATCGAATCCATGGAAATAACCCATGAAGGATTGACCTTTGAGAACGGATGACGTTACATAAATATATTCAATCCGATCTTTATTAATGTTTGCTTCCTTTGTTCATCGGAAGATAAATGACTGTCGGCTAATACGGCTTCAATATTAAAGCCGGGCAGATTTATAATTGTACCTAAGGATAAAAATACTGCGGAACCTTCATTATATGTATAATATTCTCCAGTATAAACACGATCAGTTAGATAAATTCCTGCAGAAGCTGTAATAAAATTACCCCATTTATAAATGAAACTTGAAGAGAATTCTATTTGATTGTGAATATTCTGCTGGTAGCTGTTCCAGAATATATTTGAAATATTTCCTGTAATCATAAATTCTTCCGTTGTCTGATATAATATTCCGAGGCTGAGCTTATCGGGCAAATATGAAGTTATACTAAAAGTTATAGGAATTAAAGCAGGTATTCTTCCTGAATCAATGCCTATTACTCTATCCGGGGCGGGATCTTCAGCAGTCCATGGATTCTGGTTTTTAAATCCCTTTTCATAAAATGCAGATAATTGTGTTAAGGGCAGAGTTTCGGAAAACTTATAATTAAATCCTATTTTACCGCTCAATTCGTGTGAGTCAGATTCTATCAGTATCTTCCAAAGCGACTCTTTATGATGAATAAAGTTCAGATTCAATTGAGCACCCAATGATAATAAGTCATCGCTTGAAAATAGATTATGAAAGGGATATGCTGAAAGCTAAGAAGAAGTAATTATTGTTGTTTTTGAAGTAAAATCAAAATATTCACCTGTTCCGTCAGGCTGATCCTCTGTAGTAATCGGTATAGGTCCAAGGTCTATTTCGGAATTATACAACTGACTCATCCCGGCACCTATATGGAATTCACCAAAGCTGACCAAAAATCCTGCAGATTGAGGAACCCAGTTCAACGCTTGGCTGTATGTGATATCAAAATAACCTTTTATGTCTGAATTAAACTGTTTAGAAATCCCGAAAGAAAAAGAAGGTATTTCTGTGATTAAAGCTGGATTGCTGTTAGAAATGTTTGAGATGGTAGTCAAGTTATTGTTTTCAAATCCATATCCGCTTAAAGAAGTTACCTGATAGCCAGAGGATTGCGATGTGATCATAACTTCGGAAGATTGACTAAAAAAAAGCGGCGAGAACAGGAATAATTCATATGATAGGAAGATTATTTTCATAAGTTGACCCCCTTATTTACTCTCAGGCAAATTAAAACATTTTCATATAAAAAAAAGAAAATATTATTAATTCTTCAGAATCTCATCTGATTTTAACTTTAATAATTTCCAAACTTCTTTAATATGTCTTTCTTCCGTTCTTAATCCTGAAATTGAAACTCTGATTACAAATTTATTATTCAGTTTGGTATGCGATAAAAATACTTCCCCGGTTTTATTAAGAGTCTCCAGCAGCTTTTCATTTAATTCGTATAATTTTAATTCGTCATTTATTTCTTTAGGATGAAGACGAAAGCAAATAGTGCTGAACGGAACCGGAGCCATTCTTTCAAAATTTGAATCTCCGTCAATCCATCCGGTAAATAATTTCCCTAATCTGAGATGCTCCCTCACTCTGGCTGCAATTCCTTCCGCTCCGAAATATCGAAGGACAAACCAGAGCTTTAAAGATCTCATTCTTCTTCCCAGTTGAATTCCGTAATCCATAAGATTCTGAACTGAATCATCTTCCTTGGTTTTTAAATATTCAGGGACAATGCTGAAGGCTCTTTTAAGAATTTCAGGTTTACTAGTATAATATGCACTTAAATCAACGGGGACAAACATCCATTTGTGAGGATTGAAAACGAAAGAATCTGCCTTCTCAACACCTTTAAAATGAAAACGCATTTCGGGAAGCACAGCTGTAATTCCGGCATGTGCTGAATCCACATGCAGCCATAATTTTTCTTCTGCGCAGATTCCTGCAATCTCTTCTACGGGATCTACGCTTGTAGTAGAAGTAGTTCCAATTGTAGCGACAACGCAGAACGGCAGCAAGCCTGATTCCCTGTCTTCTTTAACTGCCTTTGCAAGCTCTCCGGGAATCAACTTAAAATCTTTATCGGCAGGAATTTTTCTTACCCCTTCCATACCGATTCCCAGAGCAACCGCACCTTTTTCAACGGAAGAATGCGCCTGCTCAGAACAATATAATCTTAATCCTTTAATATTTTTGATACCAGTTAAACCATTTTTCCTGATTTCCTCACCGGCTATTTCTTCTCTTGCAGATGCAATTGCATGCATTGTGCTGACCGAAGCGGTATCATAAATAATTCCCCAAAATTTTTCAGGAAGTCCTATCAAATCGCGGAGCCAGTTCATGGTTACTCTTTCAAGCTCAGTTGAGGCTGGACCTGATTTCCAGACCATCGCGTTGGTATTTAAAGCCGCAGATAAAAGTTCGGCTAAAACTCCCGGTCCGCTTCCTGCCGAATTAAAATATGCCAGGAATTTGGGATGGTTCCAATGAGTGGAGCCGGGCATAATTATTTTATTAAAATCAGCAAATATTTTTTCAAATGATTCGCCTTTTTTAGGAGGATGCTTAGGGAGCTGCTTTTTTATATCCCCCGGTTTTACTGCAGGAAATACCGGCAGATCTTCAATATTATCAAGATAATCAGCTATCCAATCGACCATTTTATATCCGAATTTCCTGAATTCCGCAGAAGGCATGTCTCCTGTTTTAACGGCAGCCGTTATTCCAGATGAATTTCTTTTACTTTGAGATGATTTCTTTTTAGATTTCATAAAAGTCAGATTTTCCGTTTTTTGATCTTTAAAATAGTCAGATTTATTTAAAATTAATCAACTAAGTTAAATCCTCTCTTAGGGGAATTTAAATGGACAGGGATCTAAATAATTTTTTTTACCCTTCTTCCATCTGCATTGCCGGGGCATCCTCAAAAGAAAAAAGCATCGGGTATGAACTCTTAAGAAGCATTAAAACTTATGGATATAAAGGAAAGGTATTCCCCATAAATCCTAAAGCAGATAAAATTCTTGGTTATAAATGCTATCCGAGCGTAAACTCTGTGAACTCCGATATTGATCTGGCTATTGTTGCGGTTCCGAAAATATCTGTTGAAGAAACCATCGAACATCTTTTGGCGAAAAAAGTTAATTCCATCATTCTGATAACGGCAGGATTTAAAGAAGTAGGTGAAGCCGGTAAAGAATTAGAGAATAAAGTGCTGCTTAAAGTTAAAGAAGCCGGTGCCAGGCTTGTGGGTCCTAACTGTATGGGAGTAATTAATACTTTCGATGATGTAAAGCTAAATGCAACGTTCGTAGCGGAAAAACCGGAAACAGGCAGAACAGCTTTTTTTTCCCAGAGCGGCGCCGTATGCGCGGCTGTTTTAAATACACTGAGAGAGACGGATATTAAATTCGGACATTTCATAAGTGCCGGAAACAAGGCGGATGTCTGTGAAAATGATATGCTCCTTTTCTGGGAAAAAGACTCTAAGATCGAAACAATTACATTTTATCTTGAAAGTTTTGAAAAGGGGGAGGAATTCATAAAACTTTTTGCAAGAAATGAAATTAAAAAGCCGGTAATTATTCTTAAGGGAGGAAGAAGCGCAACCGGGATTAAAGCGGCTCAATCTCATACGGGCGCATTGGGAACCAATGATAAAGTTGTTGACGCTGTATTAGATCAGTTCGGGATAATAAGGGCAATTAACCTGAATGAGCTTTTTAATGCTGCAAAAGGATTTGAGAATTTTCCTTTGCCGGCAGGCAACAGGGTTGCTGTTATTACAAACGGAGGCGGGCCGGCTGTACTTGCGGTTGATGCTTTAATAAAAGAAGGATTAAAACTTGCCGAATTATCCGGTTCGACAAAGAAAAAATTGAAAGAAATAATCCACCCTGAAGGAAGCGCGGAAAATCCGGTGGATCTTCTGCCCGGAGGTGCTCCCGAACAGTTTAAAATGGTAAACGAGATTGTACTCGGAGATAACAATGTTGACGCGGTAATTTCAATCTTCATTGAACCTGTTATGGTTTCTGCCGGAGAAGCAGTGAAAAAAATAAATGAAATAAAAACTTCAAAACCTTTATTCCAGACTGTAATGCCGCTGCCTGAATTTTGGACCCGGTATAGAGAATCGGATAACAGCCGGAAACCGCTTTTCAGGAATCCCGAAGATCCGGCAAAAGTAATTTCTAATATGTTTTTTTATAAACATAAAAAAGATCATGGGATCTTCCTTAAGTCTAATTTTTCAGATCTTGATCTAAGCGGGGAGAAAGGATTTCTCTCACCTAAAATGATTAATTCTTTGGCAGAAAGATATGGAATACCTATAGTCCCAAGTCTTTTAATAAAACGGGGAATAATTAACAAATCAACCAATCCGTTTACCTATCCCCTGGTTTTAAAAGGATATTCCAAAGAATTAATTCATAAATCTGAAATTGATGCCGTTAAAATTAATATAAAATCATTTGAAGAGCTGCTGCAGGCAGAAATGGATATCCTTGAAAGCTTCAATAAAAAAAATTTAATACTGGAAGATTTCCTGGTTCAGCCGTACATAAAGCCGAAACATGAGATACTTGTCGGCGGATTCAGAGATCCTGTTTTCGGTCCCATGGTCATGTTCGGCAGCGGCGGCAAATATGTGGAAATTTTTAACGATATCTGCATGAAATCGGCTTACCTAAGCGATAAAGATATTGAGGAAATGATTAACAGAACAAAAATGGGAGAACTGTTAAAAGGTGTAAGAGGGGAATCACCCTTTGAATTAAGTGAAATAAAGGAATTAATTAAGTCTTCTGCCCGGATGATTCTAGATAATCCCTCAATAACTGAGTTTGATTTCAACCCTGTCATACTTTCTAAGAATGATCAGATATTTGTTGTGGATGTAAGAATAAAAACCAATTAATAGCTTATTACAAATTTAAGTACTTTTAGAAAGAGTCTGCTGATCAGTATCGTTTGTTCAAACTAAAATTTTTTGTAATATTGTTTTAGTTTATAGGTCACTTAATTCTTTCGCCGGTTTAAAATAAGCCATAAATAACTCCTCATAAATGAAATAGGTTATGCAGGACAATCTAATAAAGGAACTAAAAGATATATTTCTTACCTCGAATTCATCGGACGAACTGTTCGATGCTTTTTCATTAACTATAAAGGGAAGAATCAGGGACCCGGAGCTGTACAGGACATTATTATGGAATAAGGCATTATCGCCGGAAGAAATTGCAATGTATGCCGAAAAAATATGCCGAGAATTTCCCGATTTAGCTTTTAAAATTTATTCCTGGGTAGGGGAGATATTTGCTTCAATTTCCAGCTATGGAGCTCATCATGAAAAAGCTTATGAATACTTGTTAAAAGCAGCGAAGGCGGATAAAAACTCATGCGATCCTTTGATTGCCATAACCAAGCTTTACAATAAAGAGCTGAATGTTCCATCATTCTCCAAAGTGGTAGAAGCAGCCGAGAACGGGATCGGCATGGTTGAACTGAAAAGCAAATTATGTTTCGCACTTTCACAGCTTTATAAAAGAACCGGGAATTTTACAAAAGGGAAAGATTTTCAGAAGCTGGGTGAAAAATATCAGAAAGAAGGAAAATAATTTGATCAATAATAGTATCCTATTGAGAAATAAAAAAATACGTCTCCCCAGCTGATTGTACTATTCGGCTCGCTCTTTTTAAAAAGAAAGCTTCTCCCCGCTGCAAAATCAGCCGGGCCGACAGGTGTATCGAAGGAAAATCCTCCACCGATGCCGTGCTTCAAGTCCTTGAATCTGATTTGCTCCTGATTCTCCCAAATTGAACCCAAATCGTACCTGAATTTGAAATAAGTATCAAAGAAAATATCGAAAGGAAATTTATAGCGGTATTCCAGGGAAGTAAGAAAGAGCTGTCTTCCTCTAAATTCATCTTCTCTCATTCCGTAAAACATATTCTGCCCGCCCAGGGAGTATTGCTCGCTGAGCGGAAGGGTTTTGTCTCCGAAACCCATCATAATTTTAGGCGAAAAAGTATGTTCGCTATTCAGGGTTAAATAAATCTGGTAATCAAAACCTAAATTAGTATAACCGATTTCTCCGCCCAGAATTTTCTGAGCCGTTTCATAGGAGCCTTTAAAATAAAATCCTTTTTCCGGATAAGGATATTTATCCTGCGTATCAATTGTGGAACTGGCTTTAAGACTTGCTATCTTGGTTTTATACGGGACCCCCTCGGGCACAGTGCCTGTTTTTTGTTTAACCTGATCAATCTGATATTTCCCGGTAAAAATAAGGTTACCGAACCTCTCAACCTGGGTACCAAGAGAAATGGAAGCTCCGTAATAAATCTGCCTATATTCTCCGACTGCTTCACGTTCGAAACGGTTTTCGTCCGATGTCGGAATTTCAGTATACAAAAATGCATCATCAAAAAGATAAAATGCATTTATCTTGTAAGTAAAGTAAGTATTGAAAATCCTGTTTGACTTATGCTCCAAAATATAAGCACGGTTTCTGGTCCCTCCGGAAAGCAGCAAGCCCAGCTCGGTTGCCGTGCCAAAAAGATTTTCATCCCGGATATCCAGACTTACCTGGGCTTTATTCTCATTATCCACGCGGAAGCCCACTCTTAATAAACTGGATATTTTTTCAAGTACATTCAGAACAACAATATTCTGTTTATTTTCCTCATTGACGTTAAGGATAATATCGTTAAATAAATTAGTGCTTCGTAAATTTATTAATCCCTGTTCTACTTCATTGATTGAAAAGTAATCGCCTGCGGAGAGGGGAAATTCCCGCGTTATAATGTTGCTGTTGGTATTTAAGTTCCCCTCAATTCTAATTCTATGGATAATTCCCTCACTGAAATCTATTGTTAATTTTCCGGTTTTTTCATTAAAAGATATGCTGTCCACATCTGCAAGAGAATATCCTTTATTTCTATAAAGTTCTATAATTGAAGTAACCTTGTCATAAATTTTCTTCCCGTTGTACGGATTGCCTATAAGATCGGTAAGTATCGAATCCACTTTTGCTTTTTCCAGGATAGTTATTCCGTCTGCACTAATCCAATTAATAACCGGGTTCGGAGTATATATAAAATTTAAAGAACAGCGATCCGAATACTTAATTATCCTTGCCTGAATATTCTTGTATTCTCCTTCATTCATCATTGTATAAAGATCTTCTAATATTTCATAGTTGGAAACACTATCTTTTAATTCATATTTTCTTAAAAAGTTATACTGATTCTTGATGAAGTTCGCCCCGGACGCATAAATCTCCTGGCCGTAAATATTATCCTTGTCCCTGATAACATTTTTAAAGTATGATTTTTTTACCCTTAAATTCGAATAAAAGAGAGAATCTAATTTTGCATTTATAATTTTTATATACGGTAATGCCGACAGATAACCGGCTGTTATAAGAGAGTCTATATTAGTAAAATCCGTAGCAAGTTTGTTATTCAAGTTCGGTTTAATTACAACGTCGGCGTCACCAAGCTGGCTTTCGTTCAGAAGTTTTATCGGGATGCTTACGACCTGGTCTGCAATAACCCAGGGATAAAGGAGCTCTTCAGGCGGATGCAGCCCGCTGGTTGTATTAACAGCTATTACCAGATCGCAGCCCATCCCGGCGGCGGTTTTTGCGGGGATGTTGGCAACAAGCCCGCCGTCAACCAATATAAGCGAATCCATTTTTACGGGAGATAAAAAGAATGATACGCTTGAGCTTGCGCGCATTGCCTGGCTTAACGAACCGCTGCTTATGACTACACCGTTGCCTGAAATCAAGTCCGTGCAGACGGCTCTGAATTTTATTTTGAGTTCATCAAAACTGGATTTTACATGAATCGGAGCCTGCAGTGCCAGAAGATTTAAATAATTTGAAAGTTTTTGCCCGTCATTTATCGATGTGGGAAAAACCGGAGTGAGCCCCTTGAGTCTTAATGTGAATATTGCTTTATCCGCGGTAACCTTTTGATCAATAAAAAGCTCTCTTCTGTTGGTCTGATGTTCAAAGGAAAGAATATCATCCCATGGAGTATTTTTTGCGATAGAATCCAGCTGTTTAACCGAATACCCTGCAGCAAACAATCCCCCGATTATACTTCCCATGCTTGTTCCGACAATTACATCAACGGGAATCCCCCCTTCCTCAAAAGCTTTAAGTATACCGATTTGTGCAATCCCTCTCGCTCCGCCTCCGCTCAGCGCCATGGATATAGTAGGCTTATATGCCGTTACATTCTGGATTAAACCGAAAGGAAGATTTCGAACAGCGGTATTAAGTGAAAGGGTTAAAGTATCCTGAGAATAAGATGTAAAAGAGAAAAATAGAAGCAGTAGAAAGATTTTATTAATCAATTTCATGAATGTATAAACCGGTGCATGCTTAGTATAAGAAACCACATGCCTTCACATGAATGACTTTTTGAAGATTATTTTCTTCGTTTCTGCTGTACCTTGGTACTTTGTTCGGCAGCTTCCATCATTCTTTGCATAAAACCTTTTGATTTTTGAGCCCTTTTTACAGGTTCTAAAACCATATCACTATGCTTATGATTAATATAATATTGCTGAGCGATAGAAAAAATATTAAACATAAAATAATAAAGATTCAATCCGGATGGGAAGCTCATAAACATTATTGTAAGCATAACCGGCATTACATATACAAGCATCTGCTGCTTGGGATCTTTTACGCTCATCTTCTGCTGAATGAAAGTAGTTATTCCCATTAACAGTGCGAGTCCGCTTATTTTATCAACACCAAATAGGGGGAGCTTAAAATGGAGATCATAAATCACATCAGGTTTTGACAAGTCGGTGATCCATAGTGTAAAGGGCTGCTGGCGCAGTTCTATAGCAACCTGGAATAAACCCCATAGTGCAACAAAGATAGGCATTTGAAGCAATAACGGTAAGCAGCCACCGGCAGGATTAATTCCGTAAGTGGAATAAAGCTTCATCGTTTCCTTATTCATCTTCTGCGGATCATCTTTAAGTTTTTCCCTGATCTCAGCTATCTTCGGCTGGAGCAGCTGCATCTTTTTCATAGATTGGAAGCTGCTTTTTGTCAATGGGTACAGAACAATTTTAATAATCAATGAAAAAACAATTATTACAAAACCATAGTTCGGAATAAATGAATGCAGAAAGTTAAACAACGGGAGCAGGATGAATTCGGCAATCGGTCGTACAATAAACTTGAGCCCGAAGAAACTTCCGAAATTTACTATTGCTTCAAGCTTTTTTCCGTATTGTATCAGTATATCATAATCCACCGGACCTATATATACAAGGAAAGACTGCTTCTGATATTTTGTATTATTAAAGGGGATTGTCAGTCGTGCATCATAATATTCGTGCATGCCTGCGTTCGGAAAGTCTTTTCTGCTCCCTTCAATGTAGGCTCCTTCTACCTTTGAAGGATTGCTGGGAACTATGATTGCGGCAAAATACTTATTCCTTACTCCGAGCCAATCTATCCTGCCGTTGAATTCTTTTTTTATCTTCTCATTGCCTGAAGCATCAACGTCTACCACTTCATCCCCGTAATATACACTTGCCATTGCATAAGTGGATTCATCGACAGAATTTTCTTCCACAAAACGCAGCCCGTTATTCCAGACGATATCGTAATTATTATTACTTATTATATCATTCATATTGGTCATTTCGATATCGGAATCGATATGATACTTATTTCCGTGGAATTTATAAATTTTGCTGATTATGCCGCCCGTTTCCGTTTTGAGAGAATAAGTAATTGTTAAAGAATCATTCTGTCTTAGAATATATTTGCTTCTCTGCGCGGATGAATTGAAATATAAACTTGAAGTATTTATTGCCCTGCCGTCGCTGGATACAAAGGAAATGTTATATGAATGATCTGCCGATCCAACTCCCCGGGGAATCAGCTGGACTCTGGTTTTATAAAAGTTGTCTGAGTTTTTTGAATCGGCAGAATACCAGTTGTTGAATTTTTTCAGGTAGCATTTTCTGATATTTCCCCCTTTATTAGAGAGCTCAATAAGAGCTAAATCATTTTCTATGGTTATAATTTCTTCTTTTTCTTTAGCTGAAGCAAAATACCGACCTAATTTTAAACTGTCCTCTGCAGCCTGGGGTGCTTGCCTGGGTATTTTTTTTTCTTTTACAGCCGATGTGTCTTTTAATTCTGTTGCACTTTTCGGCTTAGCAGGCTGCTTCTCAGGGGTTGGAGAATTAAGGAAAAGCCACAGTATTATTATCCCCGTAATCAAAATAAAAGCTATTGTAGTATTTCTATCCATTTCTTAAACCCAGGTTAAAAATTCTTAATATTTTTTGCAGATTATTCAACCGGGTCATATCCTCCTTTTGAAAAAGGGTTGCAGCGCAATATCCTCCAGATGGTTTTTGCGGTACCTTTAAAGACGCCGTATTTGTTATAAGCCTGTATTGCATATTCGGAACAGGAAGGAGTAAAACGGCATACAGAAGGGAACAATGGTGAAATAATCATCTGATAAAATTTAATTAAATAAATAAATACTTTCCGCATTATAATCTTTTCTGAAGTTTCTGCATGACCTCCACAATTCCGGGCATTATATTTTTAAGTCGTGCAGTTTCAATATCCTTTGATGTCAGAGTAAATGCGAATACGATTTTAACCAAAATATTTTTTTCAATGCAAGAATGGATTAAAAACTCTTTATTTAAACGGAAACTTTCTTTTAAAAGCCTTTTTATTCTGTTTCTCCAAACTGCAGTACCGTAGCGTTTATTTACAGCAACACCTATTTTAACGCCTGGAGTTTCGGGGATCTGCTCAATTATATATGTTGCCCTGATTATTTTATCCGAAGAGAATAAAGTTTCTCCTGCAGAAAAGATTGTCTTAAAATCTTTTTTACTTTTTATCCTTTCATTCCTGGAAAGTCCAAACCTTTTTTTGGAATTTTCCAATTCAAGCCTTCAGAGACATTTTCGGAAAAACTATTTTTCATCGCTTACGGTAAGCTTTTTTCTGCCTTTAGCCCTTCTTCTTGCAAGCACTTTCCTGCCGTTTTTTGTCTTCATCCGTTCTCTGAAACCGTGCTTATTTTTTCTTTTTCTATTGCTCGGCTGGTATGTTCTCTTCATTTAGATCTCCTTTATAAAAGATTACAAAGCTAAATATTAGTAAATAAATATACAATGCAATTAAATTCTGCCAGTTTAAGAATTTTTTTCCAAAGAAAATATTTTTTTCTAAAATTAATTTGCATGCTTGTCTTTTACTTTTTATTTTTTGCCTGGCTTGGGCAGGACGAAACCTTGTTTATATCATGTGGATAACTTTTTTATGTGAAAATGTTTCACATGTTTTTTATGTTCGGTTTTCTAGGGAAGCATCTTTTTATTATGTGGATATTTCAAAAAAGTTTTCCTAAACGCGATAGAATAAAGGGGTTGCCGGGAATTACTTAATGTTGGCAATTTGTGAATAAAAATAGCTTCCTTCACTAATATTTTCAAAAATTACTTGTTTTTATTGGTTTTTCCATTTTTTATAAATGTGGATAAATAAATTATGTCTAACATAGCTGCAATTGAAAAAAGTCTCATTGTGGACACCAAAGAACCTCGTTTTGAATGTCAATCGGCATGGAAGGATTGCCTGAAAACAATCAAAGAAAATGTTACGCAGATGACTTTCAATACTTGGTTCCTTCCAATAAAGCCATTCGATTTAAATAATTCTGTTTTAAAGATCCAGCTGCCGAGTCAATTCTTCTGGGAATGGATAGATGAACATTACAACACACTGATAAACAGAACAATCCGGCAGGTATTGGGAGAAAATGCAAGGCTTGCGTATATTATCTCCGAAGAAAAAGAAACTGAGGAGCCGGAACACATACGCAGTGAAGAAAAAATAAAAGAGCAGGAATTCACTCTGCCGAAAAAAGATTTTGAGACTCTTTTGAATCCAAGATATACATTCAACAATTTTATAAAAGGGGAAGGAAACCAATTAGCAAGGGCTGCAGCTTTTGCGATTAGTGAAAATCCGGGTGAAACAACCTTCAACCCGCTCTTTATTTACGGCGGCGTCGGTTTAGGAAAAACTCACCTGATCCAAGCAGTCGGAAATAAGATTGTTGCCAACTGGCCCTTAAAGAGAGTTATTTATCTTTCATCAGATAATTTCACGGTAGAGTTTGTGGAATCCATTCAATCAAATAGAGTGAATGAATTCTCCAGCTTCTACCGGAGCATGGATGTGCTTATAATTGACGATATACAGTTCCTGATCGGCAAGGAAAAGACTCAGGATCATTTTTTCCATATCTTTAACACGCTTCATCAAGCCAGCAAACAGGTAATTCTCTCCAGCGACCGACCGCCTAAAGATTTGAATGGGCTTGATGACAGACTAATTTCACGGTTTCAGTGGGGTTTGACCGCAGATATACAGCCGCCAGACCTGGAAACTAGAATTGCAATCTTAAAAAGAAAAGCAGATGATTACGGGATGGCTATATCGATCGAAATTATCGAATATATTGCCAGCAATATAACCTCGAATATAAGAGAGCTTGAAGGCTGCCTTATAAAGCTTCTGGCAAACGCTTCGTTAAATTCAAAAGAGATTAATCTTGATCTGACAAAAAAAATTGTCAGGGAAATCGCAACTGACCGGAAAGTAAATGTTACAATTGAGAATATAACAAAAATTGTCTGCGCATATTTAAATGTTGATGAGAATAAATTAAGAGACAAAACAAGAAAGAAAGAAATTGTTCTCGCAAGACAATTGGCGATGTATTTATCTAAAGAACTGACTAAATCTTCTTTAAAAACTATAGGGCTGCATTTCGGCGGAAGAGACCATTCAACTGTTATTCATGCATGCACTTCAATTGAAGACGATATTTCCAAGGATCCTTCTTTGAATGAGCTTGTGCTTCAGCTGAAAAATCAGATAGAAATTAATTGCTCTTGAGGACAATAAATTTATTTGAATTTTTTTTTAAAGCTCCCGCGGGAGCTTGTTTTTTTTAAATCTCATTGTTTGTGCTTTGTTGGTAAGTGCCGGACAAGATGTTGAAAAGTATGCTGTACAAACATCATGTTAATTTCTCCGGGAATTGAAAAAGATATCAACATTTACTCTTCGTATTGATCTTAAATTTTTCTTTTCTCAGGCATTAAATTCAGCATATTTCCGGAAATATTAAGAATACCAACATATCAACAGCATTATAATTACTATATATTTAAATAAATTATCTTTAATTAATAATTAATAGAGCATCAATTTGTGAATAAGGGATGAGCAAATTAATTATTGAAGTTGATAAATTCCTTTGGTGAATTTCCGGTAAAGGAGAAAAAATATTTTCTGTATATCCGGCTTCCCGCGGACTTTAACCGTGAAAATGCAATTACTAGGTTATAAGAGAATTTAATTTAAATTTGGTGCTGTTTAGGGGACATTTTCTTGGGATTAATGCTTCCGCGGTTGTATATTTTCCATTGAGATTCGGAAGCAATTTTCATATCTTTGTATGCTTAAAAGGAGGCAAATAAATGGAATTCAAAATCAACAGCAAAGTTCTTGAAAAACTCTTGTCGAAGATAATTCCGGCCGTTCCATCCAGAACACCGATGCCGATCCTCGAGAATTTCCTCTTCGATATTAAAGATGGTTTGCTTACGGTTACTGCTACCGATATTGAAATTTCATTAAAGTCTTCTTTGAATGTTGCCGCCGACGAAAATATAAAAATGGTTATTCCTGCCCGCCTGCTGTATGATATTGTAAGGTCCCTGGACGAAACTAATATTCATTTCCAGACGGAAGGGAATGCAAAGCTTAAACTGAAGACAGACAACGGTGTTTATAATTTAAGTTATTCGTCCCCGGAAGATTTTCCCGATATACCTGTCGTTTCAAAGGAAAAAGAAGTGCTGATGAATGCCGAAGATTTAAGAAAAGCAATTGAGCAGACATCGTTTGCTATGAGCAAGGAAGACATGCGTCCAGCAATGACCGGAACCTTGTTTGAATTTTCCGAAGAGGGATTAAGATTTGTTGCGACCGACGGACACAGGCTTGTAAAGCTTGTATATACTTCCATTAAGTCGGATAAAAATGAGCAGTATATAATTCCTGAAAGAGCCATAACCGTGCTGTCAAAACTTCTTGGCGAAGGTGATGTGAAAATTTATCTAAGCAGGACAAATGTATCTTTCAATTTGGGAGATCTTGAGTTTATTTCAAGGTTAATCGGAGAGAAATATCCGGCATATAGCAGTGTAATTCCCTTGGAGAATGAAAATCTTTTAAGAATAAAAACCAGCGCCCTGCATTCGTCTGTAAAAAGGATGATGCTTTTTTCCACGTCGAGTTCGAAGCAGGTAAAATTCTCGATAAGCAGCGGCGGACTGGAAATTTCAGCCGAAGACATTGATCGCGGTTCAAATGCAAAAGAGACAGTGAGCTGCGAATACTCAGGCGAACCGATGGATATCGGATTTAATACAGCTTATGTAAATGATATTTTGAGTCATATAAACCAGGAAGAAATTTTGTTTAAGCTTCATTCTCCGACTAAGGCATGCATAATCGAACCTTCAGAGAAAGAAAAAAATGAAGACTTGCTGCTCCTCCTGATGCCCGTCCGTTTAAACAATTAATATGATTTTATCTTCAATCAATTTAAAAAATTTTAGGAGCCATAAAGAGATTCAATTAAAGTTTTCCGGTTCATTGAACTATATAGTAGGCGGAAACGGGCAGGGGAAAACCTCAATACTTGAAGCGATTTATTATCTCTGTACAACGAGAAGCAATAGTTCAAAATCTGACAGTGAAGTGGTTTGTTTTAACGAGAACGAATTTGAAATAACCGGTGTTTTCATGGCAAAAGCCGGAGCCGGCAGAAGCGAAGCAAAGGTATTTTATTCCTTAACCGACAATAAAAAATTCTACTTTCAAAATAATAAACATATAAACCGGGCAGCTGATATTATCGGCAAATACCCTGTCGTTCTGTTAACTCCCGCAGATCATTCTATAACGCAGGGATCACCCGGCGATCGAAGAAAATTTGTCGATTCGGTAATTTCACAGGCAAGCAGTGCGTATCTGAAAAATCTGCTTGACTACAACCGGACTCTGCGCCATCGCTCATCTCTTTTAACAAGTATAAAGGAAAGCAGAAACAGGAGCTCTCTTGAAGAACTTGATGCCTGGTCGGAAAAACTCGTAAAGACCGGATCAGAATTAATTAAATCAAGAATAAAATTTGTAAATGAATTTGATGAATATATCTCGCTTT
>CAYSGP010000036.1:0-5061 GCA_964430095.1 uncultured Ignavibacteriaceae bacterium | reverse complement strand
CTTTCGGCGGGGTGATTTGCTCGTGTATGCTGCGTTCATGCATCCATGCATTCATGCCTTCATGCATTCATGCAAACACATTGTAACCGTCAGAAATACGCTCTTACCTCAGCTCTGGCAGTATGGACAGCCCGATTTCCGCCCTGGAGCCTTGCATCATAACCTATTGTGGACTGCAGATAAGAAGCTAACCTATAATCAAAGTTAAGCCTCCAGAAATAATTTCTGCCGATTAAATTTCCCCCCGTCAATTCAAAAGGGAGAAAGTTTTCCGTAGTATTCGAAGTCAGCTCATTTCTTTCAAACTCAATTCTTAATCTTCCGGATCCTGCAAGAGATAAAATGAACCTTAAAGACTGCCCGTTCAAATCTATTACCGTAGGATTTTCAGGAAACTCATCGGTGCTTCTTCCTACCTTGAATCCGAATCCGACTTCAATATTTTTTACCGGGGTATAAGAAAAATCGCTGTTGATATTATTGTTTGTAATTAATCTCTTTCTGTTGGGACTATCAGGCGCGTCTGCATTATCGGTTAAATTAATAAAATCCGTCTGATTGCTTAATTCCCTGATCATTTTGAAACGGATTCGCATGCTCCTTTCCCTGTTAAATAATTTTTCTATTCCTCCGCTGAACTGATTCATTCTTTTTGTTTGCGTAAACCTGAAACGGAAAGAAAGCTCCTGGCTGTTCTCGAACAGAAACAGATCCTGCTGTATGAAATTGGCTCCGCTGATTGTCTTTTCGGGATTTTGAAATGAGGAAAAATTAAGGAAATAAATTTTCTTATAATCTTCTTCGCGGCTCTTCTCTTCCACTCTCCAGAAAGTTTCGGTGGACAAAGGAGAAAGGAGAGCAGAAATAAATGATTTATCTTTAAACATTTTCCCGAAATAAATTTTCCATCTGGTGCTTGTCCTTAGATCAATTACCGGAAAGAGTTCATCGGTCGGAAGCATCACCAGGATATATTCCCCGTCGAAAAGAGTTAGTTCAAACTCATTCTCCTCCGGGATGCCGTCATTATCCAGATCACCAATATACCTGTAGTTCCCCTGGCCTCTTTCCACTTTTAAAAAAACTCTTTCAAAACGGGCAGATCTTAAAGTTGAAACTTCATAAAAAAAATCGCCGCTGATCGGTTCCCAGAAATTAAAATTTGTCTGCGAACGGACGAGAATAGTTTCATTGTCCAGCAGTCCGGTTCCAACAAATTCCCTTTTATATTTCTTTTTACGGTAGGTAAAATTCAATGTTGAATTTACCTCTTTAATACCATTGTATTTGAGCTCGTAAAACTGTGCATATGAATTTGATTCCTTGAGCAGAATACCGTTTAAAGGAAAAAAATCTTCCCTGAAAGAATATTTGAAGGAAAAATCAAAGCCTTCAATCCCGGTAAGAGCTATAAAAGGATTTATTTCATTAAAACTTAAGCTTCCTGTTAACAGGGAATCCTTCCCTAATAGTTTATCTTTTTTATCTTCAGCAAAGAATTCTAAACCAGGCTTCAGCTTCCAGAATTGATAATATCCGATCCCTCTTTGTCTTGCCCATTTTGATTTTAATGTAAGATTTTTTGATTCTACATAATCAAAGTTATAATCCAAAGAATAAGATTCTTTATCTGAGAAAAGCAGATAATTATTGTACCTGGTCGAGTTGAAATCATCTCCCCTCTTAAGAAATCCGATAGTTGAGCTCAAATTTAATTCCTTGACAGGAATCAAACTTGCTCCCAATTCCCTTAGCTGCTCATCCTCTTGTTCTTCCGTAGAAAAAATATTATAATTTCGGTTGAACTCTATTTCATTCAGCCTGTCGGGCGAAGTAAATTTTTTCTGAATAAACCTGTCTTTGTAAGATAATCCGGCTTTACCGAAATTCAGATCTCCGACTTTTATTTCTTTCGGATTAACCTTGAAAAATATATTTGTCGCATAGCCGTAATTATCATCATCGTCTAACGAAGAGAAGCGGTTTTTATCCCAAAGGCTTCCTCCGTATTCCAGGTTAAGCTGAACATCTTCAAAGGGCTTAATATCAAGTACAACATTTCCAACCTGCTTGTGCTCCGGCAGCGGAAGAAAAATCAGCGGGAGATAACCTCCCTGACCTATTCCTCTGAAAGTGAATATACCCAGACTTTCCCTGCTGTAATCTCCTTTACCTTCCCCGACAAAACTGAAATTTATGTTGTACACCGCATTAGGATTGCCGGGATTATACCTGTAATAAGAAAATTGAGCCGAATCTATTAAAGTATCGATTTTTTCATAAGCGCCTTTTATTGCTCCCAGGGAATCCGGTACAGCCAGAAGTACACCGCTTTTTGATGCCAGGGATCGGTTATCTCCGGCAGCGGCGAGAATATTTTTATCCTCTTCGGAAAGAGAAATATCTATGGGCGCATCTTCATTATCTCCCTCACTTAAATATTGAACCTTAACTCCGAGTTTTTCATCAAGAAAATTTGATTCAACACCCGCCCCGAAAAAATTCCTGGAATACTTACGGTCGGTATATTCGAAATCAATTGTTATCCTGCTGGCAGATGTAATCAATCTTTGAGGAGTAAAAGTAATCTCCGCCGTAGAATATTCAATTATATAATCATTGTTCTCTCCCCTTTTCATTTCAATGCCGTCTATATAAACTCTTTCAGTACCTGCAAGGACTACAATATCTATTTCGTTATTTATACCGCTGAGCCTGTAAGGCCCCTGAATTCCGTCGATGCCGTTGAAAGCATTTGTATTGAACTTACCCCGTGAACCCGCAACTGAAACATACCCTCTTTGTGAATCAAAACCTCCCATGCCGGCAGGCAGGTTAAATTCCCCCAAAAGCCCTTGGAGCTTGCGATTTATATAACCGAACTCTCCCATCCGCCGCTGAAGCTCATAATCGCCGAATGTACCTGCAGCATTCGGATGCTTTATTTGTATAAAAACTTTATCAAGCTCTTCGAGCCGTTCCGTATTTCCTTCAGGCTGTATAGGAGTATTCTCATCGGTTAGGGCTGCGACAACTTCAATATCATCGGACAGGTTCCCGGACAACTGAAGCCGTAAGCCGCTGTTCAGCGAAAAATCTTTATTAGTTCCGATAGTAAAACCGCGTACCAGCGTCCCGCTTTTTTCAATATTTCTGCCGAAGATTGATTCCGGAGTAAAGATTGATTGATCAGGCTGGACCACTTTTACAGTATCCCCAAGCTTTTCATCATATTTGATTACCAGGCTTCTGTGCTTATACTCTTTCTGCAGAGGGATTTTAAATGTCTGGTAAGTTACAAGCAGCGTATCGTAAATTGAGTAAGGCAGTGAATCCGAGAGAGTAAAAATGCCGTTCTCGTAAGAAAAATTATAATCTTTCCTGCTTAAAAGAGAATCCCGTAGAATTATTGTTTCCGTAAAAGGAATAATTGAAAGACTAGAAATTGAATAAATGTTGGTGAAATTAATTGGAATTGTATCCGAAACAATTTTGGAATAATAATCTTGCTGTGCAACTAAGATTTGCTGCACAAACAACCAGGCCGGCAATATCGCGACTAATTTTAATTTTCCCAAATGGATGGGTATCCAGGATTCCAAAAAGTGAAGATTATTTTGATGTTTTAATCTAAAATTACATACCTCTTTTATCAAGTCTATATTATTTACTTAAATAAAGAGGTTAAAGTATTGAATTATAGATCCTTGTTCAATTTTTATTAAGAAAAGATTAGTTGAAGACAGTAATTTTCTTTTGAAAAAATAAAGCAATTCAAACTTTTTTTAGATACTGAGAAACTCATCCCTACCCTTCTCTTACAAAGAGAAGGGTTTATTAATATTTATAACTTAATGCTAATTTTTCTGACAGAACATAGTCATTTAAAGTTTTATTGTTAATAAGTCTCACTCCTTTTAGGAGAGAGATTAGAGAGAGGTCTTTTTGATTTGGACAGATGTTCTTAAAGACATGAGATTTGAATAAAGTTCAGACGTTTTGAGATTCCTGAGGGGCCGGTTCGATTTTCGTTTCTTCTTTCGGAGCATACCTGGAAATTATCTCTTCAGCCAATGCCAGGTAAGCAAGGGCTCCTTTTGATGTTGCATTAAATAAAACTGCCGGTTTGCCGAAAAATTCCGATTCAGGCATTGAAACATTTTTCGGTATCACTGTTTTTAAGATATAGTCCCCGAATTTGCTCTGCAATTCTTCCTTCGTTAAATTCCATGCTTTTGTATTCGGTTCATACATTGTAAAGAGGATTCCTTCGATAGCTAGATTCTTATTAACTCCCGACTTAATCCATTTTATATGCTCGAACATTTTTTTGAGCGCAATCAGGGATATTTGTCCGGCTTTTACAGGCACCAGGATAGATTTTGCCGCTGTCAATGCAATTGTGGTTAAGCCTTTTATATAAGGAGGACAATCAATTATTATGAATTCATAACCTAGCAGTTCATCGTGGTTCAAAATATTTGTAAATAAATACGGATTATTGGTTAACCTTGCCAGTCTTTCTTCTTTCTGGATGGAAGAAATATTGGTAGGAATAAAGTCAAGGTTCGGCAGATCAGTTTTGTGAATAACTTTTGAGATATGCTTTGAAAAGGTAAATACATCAAAAATATCCCCCTCGTTATCGGCAAGATCAAAGCCGAGGTAAATTGAACAGGCTCCTGAAGGATCAAAATCAATTAGTAAGGTTTTCTTTTCAGCAACGGCAAGACTTGCAGCCAGGTTCACCGCCGTAGTAGTTTTCCCTGCACCTCCTTTTGGCACAGCTACGGCAATTATTTTTCTCATCGGGAATTATTCTTTAATAATGTTTTTAAATTAAAAGGAACAAGAATTATTCCACTAATTACAGCTAATATAGATTTATTTTTCCTTTAAAACATCAGATTTAAGTTCTTTGAGAATTTATAGTTATAAGAACTTAGAATTTTAATGATTGATTTTCCCGGTATTAAAGAATAAAATTGAGGGAGGTTAATATCTTCTGAGGAAAGATTTACTTCTGTGAGTTCAAGAGCAGGTTCAAGTTCAAGAGCAAGT
>CAYSGP010000035.1:0-4011 GCA_964430095.1 uncultured Ignavibacteriaceae bacterium | reverse complement strand
CCCTAACTCCGTCGGAAAATAATACTGCGATCCTTCCAGCTTCTCTGGAAAGTAATTCTCTTCCAGGAAATGGTCTTTGTATTTATGAGGATATTTATACTCGCTTCCGTATCCTATTTCCTCCATCAGCTTGGTGGGTGCGTTTCTTAAATGCAGCGGGACGGGAAACAGCGGCTTGTTCTTTACATCCGAATATGGCTGCTCCATTCCCATGTACGATGCATTGCTTTTCGGGACGGACGCAAGGTACGTCGTGCACTGCGCTAAAATTATTCTCGCTTCCGGCATCCCGATTTTATCCACCGCGCTGAATGCCGCTTCCGCAAGAACCAGACCGTTCGGAGATGCATTCCCTATATCTTCCGATGCCAGTATTACAAGTCTCCTCGCAATGAATAAAGGATCCTCACCTCCCTCGAGCATTCTTGCCAGCCAGTATAAAGCCGCATCCGGGTCGCTTCCCCTCACGCTCTTGATGAATGCCGAAATTACATTGTAATGCTCCTCTCCCCCTTTATCATAAATTATATTTTTCTTCTGTACAATATTCTCTAAAACTTCTTTCGATATCTTTATAGTGTCGTTGTCAATTTCCTGGATTACCGCTGCTTCCAGGATATTCAGCATAATCCTTGCATCTCCGCCGGAAAGATAAATCAGGAAATCCGAATCTATCGATTCTATCTTCAGCTTCGACAAAAATTCATCCTTTGTTAAAGCAAAATCCAATATTGCCTGTAAATCTTCCTTAGATAAATTATCCAGCACATAAACCCTTGCCCTCGATCTTAATGCCGGGATTACTTCAAATGATGGATTTTCAGTAGTTGCGCCGATTAATGTAACCAGTCCCGATTCCACCGAATGGAGCAGTGCATCCTGCTGCGCTTTATTGAACCTGTGAATTTCATCGATGAAAAGGATTGTTCTTTTATTCATCTTCTGGTTGAGCTCCGCTCTTTCAATGATTGAGCGGATATCTTTCACTCCGGATGATACTGCATTTATTTGGTAGAACTCGGAATTTGTTTTCTCGGCAATGATTTTCGCAATTGTAGTTTTCCCCGAGCCGGGAGGACCCCAAAGTATGAATGAGCTTAAAGTGTCGTTCTCGATCATCAGCCTTATCGGCTTCCCCGGATCGAGAAGCGCTTTCTGCCCGCGGAACTCGGTTAATGATTTCGGCCTTGCTCTTTCTGCAAGAGGGACCTGCGGAATCTTTTTCAAAATACCTCGGATGAATTAGCCGCTAATTTCACGAATTAAAATTAATATTTATAAATTAAATTCGTGTAATTAGTGGCTTAAATAATTGGAGATTTTATTTTTCCATTACCCTGACTGATTTTTCCCCTTCGCGCTTCATGTTATATTTTTCTCTTGCAGTTTCTTCAATCTTAGCCGGCACTTTCCTATCCAGCGAATCGACACCTGCTTCAAGGCTTTTATTCTCTTTGTCCGTCTGCTCAATTTTTTCGTTTATTTTATTCAGCTCACTTTTTAGCTTAAGGTATTTCAAAACTCCGTATTCATTAAAAACAATAAATCCTGCACCGGTTAAAAATGCTGTCAGCAGCAGAATGAATTTGGTTTTTTTGCTCTTAAATAATTTCACTTCAAAGCAGCTCTCATTATTCTGTCCAAAAGCTCATGGAATGATATGCCTGCAGCTTTTGCCATTTTCGGGACAAGACTTGTCGCCGTCATTCCCGGAAGAGAATTAACTTCAAGACAGTAAATTTCATATTTTTTAGTTACTCTGAAATCAATCCTTGCATATCCTTCGCATCCCAAAGAATTAAACGCCAGGAGCGCCTGAGCCTGGAGCTTCTTCTTTATTTTATCCGGTATTTCCGCCGGCACTTCATATTCGCTCATCCCCGAAGTGTATTTGCATTCATAATCGTACAATCCGTGCTTCGGTTTTATTTCCAGCACCGGCAGCGCTTCTTTTTCCAATATTGCTACGGTAAGCTCGCGTCCCGGAATGTATTTTTCAATTAATGCTTTGTCTGAAAATTTAAATGAAAGCTTCAGCGCTTCTTCTATCTGATCCTTTTTTTTACAGATTGTTAAACCAACAGTCGATCCCTGGTCGTTCGGCTTAATTACACACGGAAATCCCAAATCTTTTTTTATGATTTTTGATAATGATTTTAACTCATAGCTTCCAGGTACTGCAGTAATCCATTCTGCCGTACTGACTTTAAAATTCCTGAAAAGAAATTTAGACATATTCTTATCCATTGCAGCCGAGCTTGCAAGCACCTTTGAACCTGTATATTTAATTCCTTTTAATTCCAGCAATGACTGAACAGTGCCGTCCTCCCCCCATTTCCCGTGCAGTGCAATAAAAGCAAGATCTATATCATTAAACAATTGCAGGTTAAGAGCTTCTACATAATTCTTATTTGATATTTCGGTAAAATCCTGTTCCTCAAAAAATTTGGAAATCTCCTGCGGCTGGTTTTTTCCGTAAGCAGGATCAACCGCGGCAATTTCATGCCCCATCTCTTTCAAAGCACTGTAAACGGCAAGTCCGGTGCGCTTTGAAATTTCTCTTTCGGGTGAGCTTCCGCCGACTAATAATGCAATCTTCATCGTGTTTTGCGTTAAGTTGAATATTATTTTGAAAAATTATTTTGTTTTTCCAGCTCTTCCATCAGCTTAAGGTTTATATAACCGTCATAACCCGAAGCTACCGGATCTTCATTCTTTAAAAATGATTTCTGAACCGAACGAAGCATATAAACCAGCCTGTTCCCTCTTTTCCTGAAAGCTTTCTTTGCTTCCCCCTCTAACAGTATTGTAAGTTTTGCAGTAACATTTTTAACCCCAATTATTTTTTCTAAAGAGATGGCGCCGAGATGACCGAGTATATTAATTGTGTTAAATGCTTTTTTGCAGTTGAAGGATACGTTAAAATATCCGTACCCGCTGTTCCGGAATTTCACAATAGCCGCGGCGAAATCATCAACTTCGCTTTTATAGATAATATTATCCACCGTTCCTTTTATTTCAGATATTTCTCCTCCGAAGAACCTTAAAAGATCTATAATGTGCGTGCCCAGGTCGCGGAGTGAACCTCCTCCGCTTAATGATTTCTGAAACCTGAAGTTTTCGCTCGGGGGAAAATCTACATTAAAGCTTGCACTGATTGAAACTATTTTCCCGATCATCTGTGATGATATAAGCTCCTTTACTTTTCTTACAAGAGGATGGAACCGGTAAATATAATTCACGCACAGCAGAACATTGTTTGCCTTGCAGATATTCATCATTTCCTCGGCCTGGGTAGAAGTGAGCGCAAGCGGTTTTTCACATAAAATATTTTTCCCGGCCTCGGCAGCTTTAATTACCTGGGAATAATGATCTGCATTTCTGCTGGAAATGTATACCGCATTGATATCCGATTTTAAAAATTGATCATAGCTGCTGTAGTATTCCGGAATGCCGAATTTTTCGGCAATTTGTTTTGCCCTCTCATGAGTACTGCTGAAAACGGCATTGACACTGCTTTTCCTCATCATTCCAACGGCGGGAATGAATGAATTTTCGGCGAACCGACCTAGACCTGCAACTCCCCAATCGAGTTTTAACTTTGTCATATAAAAATTAATTTATTCCGAAATTCAGGGAAAACAATTTTAGAAATTATCCGGCTGTCAGGCAATCTGCTTAAACAGTTTTAATCTTTCCATTAACTTTTTTATAGGTCTGGAATTCTGCATTATATAGAAATGCACCGCCGGAACATTTTTATTGAATAATTCTTCAACCTGTTTTGCTGCCCATTCCACACCGATATCCATTACATGTTCCGGTTTTGCTTCATGAATTTCATCCGCTAATACTTCGGGAAGGCTCACATAAAAATTCTTTGGGATTGTAATCATGTGAGATTTGTTGGTAATGATTTTCAGTCCAGGAACTATAGGCACCGTTATCCCTTCTTTCCTGCACAGGTCTACATAATCGAAGTAGCATTTATTATCGTAACACATCTGAGTC
>CAYSGP010000034.1:0-3952 GCA_964430095.1 uncultured Ignavibacteriaceae bacterium | reverse complement strand
GAGACAAAGTTTAAGTTCAGGATCAAGTTCAAGATAGTTTCCCATTGTCCGAATTTGTTCTTACAATTGAACTTGAACTTGAACTCAATACCCATTCCTTTTCTTGCTTATTGCTTAAATAAGTGTTATGTTTGTCACTGTTATAGCGCCCTTTTAAGGGCGATTTTTATTTATATGAACTTTTTTGAAAAAAAAATATCTGAAATTGCGGAAGAATCGGTTCAAAAAAAAGGTTTCTTCCTGATTGATCTTATTTTTAGAGGGAATGAAAAGAATAAAGTTATCGAAGTTTTTATTGACGGCGAAGGAAATGTCTCTGCAGACAGCTGTGCGGAAATAAGCAGGGATATTATTTCAGAAATTGGCAAGATTCCGGATTTCACTTCGAATTACAGGCTGGAAGTTTCCACCCCAGGTGTCGACAGACCTTTGAAGCTTCTAAAGCAATTCCCGAAACATTTAGGAAGAAAATTTGAAATCAGCTTTCGGCAGAATGAACAAATTACAAAAATAATCGGCAAGCTTCTAAAGATTGAAAATGATAAATTGCTCTTTCTGAATGAAAAAAAAGAGGAAGTACCGGTTAATTTCAGCACTATTGTTCAAGCCAAAGTACTAATAAGTTTTTCTTAACGGAGGAAGGAAAAAATGAATTTCGACATTAGCGAATCATTTGCACAAATGGTAAGAGAAAAAGGGATTGACAAAGACGTCCTCGGCGGTATTATCGAGGATATCTTCGGAATGCTTGTTAGAAAAAAATTCGGCGAAGATGCTAAATATGACGTTGTCGTAAATATGGACCGCGGAGATATCGAAATTTTCCTTGAAAGAACAATTGTTGATCAAGTTCAGAATCCGAATACCGAAATAAGCATTCAGGAAGTGAATAAAAAAGGGAATGAAGATGAGCTGGATGTCGGTGATGATTATGTGGAAAAACTTGATCTCGCTTCGTTCGGCAGAAGATTGATAACGCTTGCCAGGCAGAACTTAAATCAGAAAATCCGCGAAATCGAAAAGGATATTGTCTTTAATGAGTATAAAGAGCTCCTAGGCGAAATAGTCGTCGGCGATATTTACCAGATAAGGAAAAATGATATTCTTGTTAATCATAATAAGAATGAATTAATTCTTCCCCGTCATGAGCAGATTCCTTATGAACGTTATAAAAAAGGAGAAACTGTCCGCGCAATTGTCAAGGAAGTAAAAAAAGGGAACAGCGGTCCATTAATCATTATTTCCCGAAGCGACAATATGTTCTTAAGAAGACTATTTGAAATTGAAATCCCGGAAATTTATGACGGAATAATAGATATTAAAGCAATTGCAAGGGAACCGGGTGAAAGAGCAAAAATTGCTGTCGAATCCCAGGATAAAAGAATTGATGCGGTTGGAGCCTGCGTCGGAATGAAAGGCGTCCGGATTCATGCGATTGTAAGAGAACTGAACAACGAAAATATAGATGTAATTAATTATTCCGAGGATCCTACGGTATTCATACAGAGAGCTCTTTCTCCGGCAAAATTAAAGCATATTGAAGTTGATCAAACTGAGAAGAAAGCAGTCGTTACAGCCGATAGCGACCAGGTTTCTCTTATTGTCGGAAGAAACGGCGTGAATATAAGACTGGCGATGAAGCTGACTGATTATGAAATTGAAATCTTAAGAGAAGAAAAACCCTTTGAAGAATATGAAGAAGATATTGAACTGATCGATCTAAAAGAAGAGCTCGGAACGGAAATCTATGAACTGCTAATCAATCACCGTTATGATACTGCTCTGGAGGTTTTAACTGCCGGACCGGAAAAGTTAAAGGAAATTGAGGGAATTAATGAAGAAAAGATCAATGAAATACTTGAAATAATTAAAGCCCAGTTTGAAGAAGAGGAATAATCGAAGAAATATATGGCGGAAACCAAAGAAAAAAAGTTAAGAGTATATAAACTAGCATCGGAATACAACCTGGCTGCCGAAAATATTCTGGAATTCCTTCAGAAGAAAGGACATGATGTAAAATCTCACATGTCAATTCTCTCCGATGAAATGATTTTGGATATAAATAATCATTTTAAAAAAGATATAGAAAAGGCTGAAAAACATTATAAAAAACTGGCTGAATTCCATAAAAAGAGAGTAGAAAAAGAAGAAGAAGAAAAGGAAGAAGTCAAAGAGACAAAATCGCTTGAAACTGAGGCATCCGTAAAAGAGATTGAAATTCTTAAAAAAGATGAACATGAGATTCCTGCTGAGAAAAGTGTAGTAGCTGAAGCTGCTGAAGAAACTGAATTAACCCTGCTTGAATCGCCTTCTGTCGAAAAGTTTGAAAAAATCGAGGAAAATGTCTCTTTAAAAACAACTGCTGCCCCGGAAAAGAAAAAGGGACTAACCGTAATCGGGAAGATGGATCTTGATGAACATCAAAAAGAAAGAAGTCTTCTCGAATCAAAAGAAAAAGAGGAAAAAGCCGGGGAGATAAAAAAGAAAAAGAAACCTAAAGCTAAGAAAAAAACTACTGCCGAAACCCCGGAAGAAACACTGGTTACTAAAAAGAAGAAACGAGTTAAAAGATTCGAGATTGATCAGAAGGATGTAAAAGAAGCAATTAGAAAAACACTTTTAAGCATGGACGACTCGATGTCTTCCGTTAGAGCAAGCCACCGCAAGAAGAAAAGAAAAGAACGTGAAGCGGAAGAAGAAAGAAAACTTATAGAAAAATCGAAAGAAAAGAATAAAATCAGAGTCACCGAGTTTATCGCGGTAAATGAACTCGCAAATCTTATGGAGGTTTCGGTAGCAGACGTAATTTCAAAATGCATTGAGCTCGGTTTGATGGTTTCTATTAATCAGCGGCTTGATGTTGAAACGATTACGCTTGTCGCCGATGAATTCGATTTTGAAGTAGAGTTTGAAAAAGAATATACTGCCGAAGCGCTGGAAGATTTCCCTGATCCTCCGGATTCGCTTCAGCCGAGACCCCCTGTTGTTACAATAATGGGACATGTAGATCACGGCAAAACTTCTCTGCTTGATTATATAAGGAATACGAATGTCGTAGCTGGTGAATCCGGCGGAATTACGCAGCATATAGGAGCATACAAAGTTGATGTGGGGAACGGGAAGTCCATTACGTTCCTCGATACACCCGGTCACGAAGCGTTCACTGCAATGAGAGCCCGCGGTGCCCAGCTTACCGATATTGTGGTGCTGATTATTGCAGCAGATGATGCGGTAATGCCTCAGACAGTGGAGGCAATTAATCATGCACAGGCTGCAAGAGTTCCGATAGTAATTGCAATAAATAAAATTGATAAACCCGGTGCCAACCCGGATAGAATAAAGCAGCAGCTTGCAGACAGGAATATTTTGGTTGAAGAATGGGGAGGAAAAAATCAGTGCGTTGAAATTTCTGCCAAATCCGGAAAAAATATTGAAAACCTGCTTGAAGTAATTCTTCTTGAAGCGGAACTGCTGGATTTAAAAGCAAATTATAACCGCTTCCCGCGCGGAGTTGTGGTTGAATCTGAGCTGGATAAAGGAAGAGGAATTACAGGCACTATACTTGTCCAAAAAGGAACTTTAAAAATCGGAGATCCGTTCGTTGCCGGAATCTATCACGGCAAGGTCCGGGCAATGTTTGATGAAAGAGGCAATAAATTAAATGAAGCAGTCCCTTCAACGCCCGCACAAGTCCTCGGCTTTGAAGGTTCTCCGCAGGCCGGCGATACATTTGTAGTAATGGAATCCGAAAGAGATGCAAGGGAGATAAGTTTAAAACGGCAGCAGCTGAGGAGAGAGCAAGAGCAGAAGCAGATACATCATATTACTTTGGACGAAATAGCAGCCCAGATAAGCATCGGCGGAATTAAAGAATTGGCGCTTATTGTAAAAGGCGACGTGGACGGTTCGGTTGAAGCATTATCCGATTCTTTAATGAAACTATCCAACCAGG
>CAYSGP010000033.1:0-4932 GCA_964430095.1 uncultured Ignavibacteriaceae bacterium | reverse complement strand
TGACTGAATGGATGAATGATTGAATGGATGAATGACTGAATGACTGAATGGATGAATGATTGAATGGATGAATGGATGAATGAATGACTGAATGGATGAATGATTGAATGGATGAATGACTGAATGACTGAATGGATGAATGATTGAATGGATGAATGACTGAAATTAATAAAGAAGAATAAAATAAAAACTTGAAAATGTAAGCGGATAAAAAATCTAGTTGGAATTATAATGCATTTTCAATCACCCATTCAACCATTCAATTTTAATTGAAAGGAATCTTTTTTGAAAAAAGCACTTATCACCGGAATTACTGGTCAGGATGGAAGTTATTTAACTGAAATCCTTTTGGAAAAGGACTACGAAGTACACGGGATTATCAGGAAAAGCAGCTCATTCAATACCGGCAGAATTGATCATCTTTATTCAAATAAAGAGCTGCTGGATAAACGGCTCTTCCTGCATTACGGCGATTTAGTTGATACGAGCAGCCTGAACAGGCTTCTGGAAAGAATTGAACCTGACGAAATTTATAATCTTGCAGCGCAAAGCCATGTAAAAGTATCATTTGAAGTCCCGGATTACACTGCCCAGGTTGATGCTTTGGGCACATTAAGGTTTTTGGATGCCATTAGGGAAGTGGGGCTGAAAAAAGTAAAATTTTATCAGGCTTCCACCAGCGAATTATTCGGCAAAGTGCAGGAAATTCCGCAGTCTGAAAAAACTCCTTTTTACCCGCGTTCACCATACGGAGTTGCGAAGCTTTACGGGTTTTGGATTATTGTAAATTACAGAGAAGCCTATAACATTTTCGCCTGCAACGGAATTCTTTTCAACCATGAATCGCCGAGGAGAGGCGAAACATTTGTTACAAGAAAAATTACTCGTGCAGTTTCTCGTATTGCAGCAGGCCTGCAGGATGTGCTGCTTCTCGGTAATCTCGATGCAAAAAGGGACTGGGGGTATGCCCCTGAATATTGCCGAGGCATGTGGATGATTTTGCAGCATTCGAAACCGGAGGATTTTGTGCTGGCGACAGGCCAGACGCATTCCGTAAAAGAATTCGTTGAGCTTGCATTTGATAATTTAGGAATCCGGCTCTCATGGAAAGGAAAAGAAAAAGACGAAAGGGGAGTAATCGAAAGCATTGACTGGAGTAAGGCTGAAACAATGGTTGACTATAAAAGCGGTAAAGATAAATTCAGGTGCAGCTTAAATTACAAACTTAAAGCAGGAGATACTTTAATCGGAATTGACCCGGTCTATTACCGGCCTACCGAAGTTGATATGCTGATCGGTGATCCGTCAAAGGCTGAAAAACTCCTGGGCTGGAAAACAGAAATAAAATTTCATGAGTTAATCTCTTTAATGGTAAAAGCTGATCTTGAAAAAGTATTGGCAAGAGGTTATTGATCTGCAGGGGAAAATTTAAATTTTCTTTTTATCCTTATGAATACCATGGATATTACAATAACCAGCATTAGTCCGGCAATATAGGGGAAAATATTAATCTTATTTTTTAAAGGAATACCGGCGGTATTCCCGGACAGAATAAAAGCTCACCAATAATAAGGATTTGGAGAATGTTCCCTTATAAAATCAATTTTTGCAAGTCTAAGCGCTTTGGATTTATCATAGCCTTCGCTAAGTCTTTGATAAAACAATCCCATAAAATTCGAAGTATATTTATCATTTACATCCCACAAAGAAACCACGACACTCTTTGCCCCTGCTTCAAAGAAAGCTTTAGTCATACCTAATATTCCTTCCGAAGGATCAATCTCGCCTAAACCGGAATTACAGGAACTAAGCACAACCAGGTCGCTGTTCAGCTTCATTTTCACTATTTCCCCTGCTTCAAGGAATCCATCATTTTCAGGATCATAGGAACTGGAGAAAATGATAAGCGGCTGTTTTTCAAAGAGAAACGAATGAGTTGATAAATGAATCAGCTTATTCATCTCTGCGTTTGATCTAAAGTTAGACTCTGTTGCGTCACCTGCCGATAAAACTTTATCAGCATTAATTATTCTGCTGACCTGATTAATTTCTTCGCCTGAATATTTCAGAGGCATCATCATGAAATTACGCGGCATTCCGGAAACATCATCGAGAATTCCTCTCCATTCATTAAATTCTTTCATCCTGCTGTTTAAAGAAGGATTTCCTGCTATCAGGATTTTATCATTATTTTCCAGCATATTGTTCTTCTGCTCAACATAGACTCCTGAAGATGGAGTGTAGGAAATATCATATTGATAAATCAGATAATCTCTTCCCGAATAATCGTAATCGCTTCCTCCTGTCCGGTATTTTGTTATTAAAAATTCCAGCGGGACCGCCAGCAGTTCAGTTGAAGGAGAAAAAATTATTTTTTGATTAAAGGGGATTCCCTCAATTGAAGGTTTAATTAATTTGTCATACAGCTCGAATGCGGCTTTTACATTGAATGCAAATAAATCCTGGTTATAAAATTCTTTTGATTCGCCGGGATCAGAGCCGAAATAAGGAGATATTGCGGAAACAATTCGGGAAACTGCATTTCTGCCGATTGGAATCCGGACCGGATAAAATTTATTTTTAGTTATCCGGAAAATGAAAGTGGAATTATTGTCTGAAAATATTGAAACAAGATTTTCCCCCGCATTTAATTCCTTTTGAATTTCATTAATTGAATATTTTCTTAATAAGTTTAAGTACTTTTCTATTCCCGGATGGTTCTTAATTAAATTATCTTTCAGCATTTTATATTCTGCTTTTACCGGATCCAGAAGCTTGGTATCATATATTCCTGAGGAAATGATCCATTCCGCATCATACAATTTATCAAGTGAAGCTTTGTCTTTAATTATACTCTCCAGCTTAATATTGTTTAAATTGCGCATAGTATTCCTCGAACGGGAATTATCAATCAGCTGAAAAGCTTCCCGGAATCTTTCCCTGTTTAAAAGAAATTCCGCATAATCTTCATAGACTTTTCTTTTCCCGGCAAAATAAGATATTGGAATCTGCTGTTCGCTGAAAAGGGGTGCGGAAACTTCATCGATTGAACTTACTGCGGAATTATAATAAGATTCGGCTGCTTCATCTAAATTATTTTCTTCAAACAGCTTTGCCAGTAAATAATCAGATTCAATAATAAGATTAAACTCACGAAGGTGTTGTGCGATTTCAAGAGCTTCTTTGAATTTTTTCTGCGCTTCATTAAAAGAATTATTTGCTGCTGCAATTTTTCCTTCCAGCAAAACTGAATTAGCAAAAAGATAAGTAAAACGGTTTTTTAAAGCGGTAGACTTAGCCCGGGTCAAAAATTCTTCCGATTTGCCGAAATTATTTTTTTTAAATGCTAAGACGGAAAGATCAATGAGGCACTGAGTTTCGGTATACGGGTTGGAATATTTTTTTGCAATTGATGAACCCTCATTCAGGTAAATTTCAGCTTTATCGAGACTATCCAAACTAAAATATGAGATTCCTATTTTATGGCAGATATCGGCTGCTAAAAACGGGTTCTCTGCAGCATCGGCGTCTTTTTTTGCCGATTGAAAATATTTTAAAGAGTTACCAAATCTGTCCAGACTGTAATTTAAAACTCCGAGCCCGTAATCCACTTCAGCTGATAATGCCAGTTCTTTAATCTCAAAGGCAATTTTTTTTGCATCCAGGTAATACCTGAGCGCTTTTGTATAGTTTGATAAATTGGAATAGCAATCGGCAATCCCGGTTAAATTCAGCACCTGGGCTCTTTTATTTTCGGCTGCAAAATCTAAACCCTCCTGAAAATATTCCAGTGCTTCCTGGTAATTGAACATATTTAAAGAAATTTTTCCCAGGTTCTGCGAAAGAAGCGAGAGCCGGACTTTATTGCCGAGGAGTTTGTAAATGCCGAAGCTCTTCCTGTAATTTTCTTTCGATTTAATTTGGTCATTTGTAAATGAATACGACACGCCCAACTCGGAATAAGCAGATGCCTTTCCTTCCAAATCATTTATTTCATCCGCGAGCGAGGCTGCTTCATTAAATTTCATCCGGGCTGAATTGATATCCCCTTTAAGATCAGCAGTTATTCCCAGGTTTACAAGTAGCTTTGCTTCAGGCTCTTTTAAATCATTCCTCCTGGAAATTTCATAAGCCTTTTTGTAAAGTTCCTCTGCTTTCTTATATTCTGCAGAAAGGAAATACAGGCTGCCTTCTGCCATTAATGAATTGACAAAAAGCCAATCATCGTTTTTCAGGATGTCTCTTCCCTTTTTCAATATCTCATAAGCCCTTTCATAATCACCCGAATTTCTGTAAGCGTTTGAATACTGCAGGACAATATCAGCACTTGTTGAATCCATTCTATAAGATTTCTGAAAGTAAGTTAATGCATCTTTATATTGTCCCTTGTTCAGGTTTATTAAAGCGAGCAGATAGTTTTTAAAAACATTGAGATCCGGGGAAGAATATATTCTATTGACTTGAGCTTTCAATGAAGAAAGCTGATTGAGCGCAGCTGCAGAAAAAGCCAGCTCATTATAAAAAGAATAGAACCTGGGCTTATTTTCAAGAAGAGCGGATAAAGCATCAAACATATCCCGGAACCTGGTTTGCTTTTTCAAAAGGAGGGAGTGAATAAATTTTGTATAAATTCCTGAAGGAAGCTTGTCAAGAAATTTTAATTCATATTCAACATTTATTTTTGAATTAATAATGAATTTTTGATATTCCAAGCAGAGACTGTTTGTCCAGCCGGATCTCCGGATTGTTTTTCTTACGGAATCTATTTTTGAAGACGGGGAATTTTCAGTTGATATTTCCCGGTTTTGCGCAAAAGAGTTAAGAAAAAAGAGCAGCGGAATAAATAGGCGGGCTGTAAAAGCATAGGCCGTGTTTTTTAGCACAACTCACTCCAGTTCACTCAATATTCTCTTTGCTTCATTCATTTTACTT
>CAYSGP010000032.1:0-6687 GCA_964430095.1 uncultured Ignavibacteriaceae bacterium | reverse complement strand
CATTTTATATCCAAAGCAGACTTTATTTTTCTCCAATTTTGTTTTTACTGAAATTTAATTAACAAATCCATATCTTGAAAAATGAGGCAGCCTTGCGTTTTCAATCTGTAATTTACCGGGTTGTAAATCAACATAAAGACGATCATATTGAGGAACGTAGTAATTTCCGTCAGGCGCCATATATACGAATTTTACATTGGCCGGATTTATACCGCTTAAATTAAGTCCCACAATAGTCAGATTGTATATCACAGGTTTAGAAAATGCTCCAGAAGGCGAAAAAGTAGTGGTCCCAAATTGGTCATTTACGGTCATGGTTACATATTTTGAGCCCACAAATGAATATCTTTGCAATCTTGCATTTGCTGTAATCGATATCCACCCGATACCGCCTGCATAACCAGTATTAATTTCCAGCAGTGATTCCTGATCACCAAATATCAGTTTGCTTACTGATGCATCTTTCTGCAAAGAATTCTTTGAGCTGGATACAATCCAATTTGGTTCACTATCTGTAGTAGAGGTCGGAGCAACGATGCTCGAATGGTCGCTGCAGCCTAAGACAAAGACTAACAAAAGCGCTAAAAAATAGATATACTTCTTCATTACTATTACTCCTTATTTTTTGATTAGTTGTGAAAAATTTCTATCGCTGTATAATTTTTTAAGTGGAACAATTGTGTTCCCAAAAATTCTTTCTGAATTGGATCTATCTTTAAGAGATAAAGAGAGAATGAAATTGAAATAAATTTCATTCACTTTCGGCTGGATTGACAGCGCTGATGAGGTATTTAACTTCACTCCCGGTCTCCTTAGATAGTTGGCTAAATTACATTAAGGTAAAAGTTGTAAGTTTAGCTCCCCGCCTACCTAATGACCTATGTTCGATGCCTGAAAAACTCCAAATAAATGCCATGTGCCAAAACATTCTAAATGTTCTTAAACAAAAGCTTTTTAATTTATTTCCCATTTTAAGATGTATTGATATTAGATACTGTTGCAAAATGACCCAAAATAAAAGCTGCAAATATTAACCGAATTTTAAGTGCTTTTTTCTGAATAAAACTAAAATTATTGACATTTCTGATTTTTTAACCAAAATTTAAACTTGGAATTATAAATGATGCTTTTATTAGTAAAAAATGAATTCCCAGAATGAAATAAACTCTAATCAGAATTCAATAAATCATTTGTCAGGGGTTATTGAGCAATTCCCCTCTCCGGTATTTTTATTGAATTCCGGCGGCGTTCTAATCGAAATGAACCTGCTCGGAGCTGCTTTGATAGGCAGAGATCAGAAAAAGATAATTCAAAAAAAATTTTCCGAGCTCATCGAGAAAAATTATAGGGATGATTTTAATAAGGCATTGGAAAATGCTTGCACAATTCTTAAACCCCAGATGATCGAAACGAAAGTCAGAGGGGCTGATAAAAATTATTTTCCTTCCCTGGTCTTAATTAAATACTGCATTAGCCCTGATTCGGAGGAAAAATCTTTCTTCCTGTCAATAATTGATCTAACCAATCAGAAGATGAAGGAGGAAGTAATAATTGAAAGTCAGGCAAGATTTGAAAATATTGCTAATACCGCCCCGGTCATGATCTGGATAGCAGACGTTGAAGGACTTTTCAGCTTTGTAAATAAAGTATGGGCGGATTATACCGGGAAAAAACAGGGATATAATCTGGGAATGAATTGGCTCAATGAGGTTTATCCTGAAGACACAGAAGATCTGCTGAACAAATACCGTAATGCATTCACCCATAGAAAATCATTTACCCATGAATTCAGATTAAAAGGAAAAGACGGCCGGTTTCAATGGATGATGATCAGAGGGATTCCTCGTTTAGCAAATGAAAATATTTTTTTAGGATTTATTGGCTCTTGCACAAATATAAATGCACAGAAGGAGTTTGAAGAAAAAATAAAAAGGGTAAATACAGAGCTGGTTGAAATTAATGCAGTTAAGGATAAATTTTTTTCTATCATATCGCACGATCTGAGGAGCCCACTAGGCGGTTTGATGGGAATCCTGGAAATTCTTGAGGATGGATACGGTTCGATGGAAGAAGATGAAATAAGAGAAATAATTACTGAAGCTGCTTCATCATCAAAATTAGCTTTTAATCTGATGGAAAACCTGCTGCAATGGTCTAGAATACAGACCGGGAAAATTCCTTACGAACCGGAAAAAATTGAAATACTACCGGTGCTTCAGAAACTTGAATCATTGTTCATCCAGAATTTGAAAAACAAAGAGATAAAATTTATTATAGATGTTGAACCCGGCATATCTGTTTATGCAGATATAAAAATGACGGAGACTATTCTAAGAAATTTAGTTTCTAATGCAATCAAGTTTACAAACATTAAAGGTATTATTACGGCGGCAGCGGAGTTAAAAGATAAATTCGTAATCCTGAAAATCAGCGATACAGGTGTGGGAATCGACCCGAAAGATCTCACCAAGCTGTTTAAACCGGATGTAAGCTTTACAACAAAGGGAACCGCCAAGGAAACCGGGACCGGCTTAGGCTTGATACTGTGCAGGGAGCTGGTAGAAAGGCAGGGCGGTGAAATTTGGGTGGAGAGCAGGAAAAATATCGGCACGGCATTTTACTTCAAGCTGCCTTATGAGAATGTTCAATAAAATTAATTAAGGTTATTTATTCCCTCTATCCTTAAATGTGAAGAAAAAATGGTTACAAAACAATTGATAGATAATTTCCTATCTCAAAAACCTTTGGCCGTTATCGGCGTTTCAAGAGATCCTAAAAAATTCGGATATGTCTGCTACAGAGATTTAAACATGAGGGGATTTTCTGTAATTCCTGTAAATCCCAACATAGACAATATTGACGGTGATAAATGTTACCCCGATATCAAATCAATCCCTGAAAAGATTGGCGCATTGTTAATTGTAGTTCACCCTCATGAAACGGAACGGGTTGTTGCCGAAGCTTTTGCCTCCGGCATCAAATATATTTGGATGCAGAAAGGCGCCGAATCGGAAAAAGCAATCGGGTACTGCAATGCTAACGGAATCAACCTGATTTACGGCGAATGTATTTTAATGTTTGCCCAGCCGGTAGAATCATTTCATAAATTCCATCGGTTTTTTGTAAAGCTGTTCGGAAAGCTTCCGAAATAATTTTTTAAAATCCGCGAATCCTGAATAATCTTGATTTTTAGGAATTTCCAATTCTTTTATATATATGCTGCTGTTTTATTCATTATTTATTTTCTTAAGTCACATCAGCAATGATGAAAATAATGGAAGTCTAACACAGCGGGAGAAAATATTAATTTCTGAGGTTTTTCAAATCTCAGAACTTTATGGAAATAAATTATGGAAAAATTGGAATGAAACTGATTTAATAATTCTGCTTATTAAAGACAGTACCGAATATATAATAAATCACCCTAAGCCCGGAAAAAAATTCAGTTTGCTTTATTATGATTCTCTTCTCCATTCCGATGTATATTATAGAAAAAGAATATTTGAAAAGAAACTCCTATCGGCATTTCCGATTGATGGAACCCCCGTTATAGCAGCAGGTCTTCCTGAAAATACTGGTAAGAGCCCATCAGCATGGGTAATTACAATTCTTCATGAACATTTTCACCAAATGCAATATTCTCAAAGAAATTATTATCGCAAAGCAGATTCACTGGATTTATCTGACGGGGACAAATCCGGCATGTGGATGCTTAATTATCCTTTTCCCTATAATAATGATGAAGTAAATAATCATTATGACTTATTAACCGAATCCCTGCTGAAATTAGTTCAGCCCTTTCCGATTGACAGCAGGCTTTTTAACAGAGATTTTAAATTGTTCCTTAATGAAATGACAAATTTTAAAAAGATTTTGAGCATTAAAGATTACAAATATTTTCAGTTTCAGCTCTGGCAGGAGGGAATCGCCAGGTATACAGAGTATAAAATTGCGGATATGCTGGATAATTATCAGCCTTCGGATGAATTTTCCTCTCTTGAAGATTATAAATCATTTACGGAAATTGCAGACACTTTAAGAGAGAATATCTACAATGAGCTTTATGAATATAAATTAAAGGAGAAAAAAAGAGAGTGCTTCTATTCCTTTGGAGCATCTTTAGGTTTTCTTCTCGACCGTATCAATAAAAACTGGAAAGAAGAATACTTCAGCAGTCTGTTTTCAATGGAGCAGCTGATTACCAAATAATTATTGAAAATATTTTAATTGTCATGACAGACTTCAAAGAAATAAAATTAAGTTTTCATCCGGCCACTGAAGAAAAGTGGAAAGATATCGAAAAGCTTTTCGGGGCGCGCGGCGCCTGTGCGGGCTGCTGGTGCATGTGGTGGCGTTCGGCACGATCGGAGTTTAATAAGCAAAAGGGGGAAGGGAATAAAAAAGCTTTAAAGAAAATAGTAAAATCAAATGAAGTACCCGGTATACTGGCTTATGATAACAGAGAACCGGTCGGCTGGTGTGCAGTTTCTCCGAGAAGCTCTTATTCCGGTTTGGAGAGATCCAGGATTCTCAGGCCGGTCGATGATAATCCGGTCTGGTCCGTAGTTTGTTTTTTCATTGCAAAACCTTACCGCCGTAAAGGAGTAACCGTAAATTTGCTAAAAGCGGCGGTTAAACAAGCAGAAAAATGCGGTGCAAAAATAATTGAGGGTTATCCTGTTGAACCGAAAAAGAGCGGCTTAATACCGGATGTATTTGCCTGGTCGGGAATAGCTTCTGCGTTTGTAAAGGCAGGATTTAAAGAAGTCGCCAGGAGATCCGCGGGCAGACCAATTATGCGGTATTATCTTTAATTGCCAAAATTTATTTCCTATATTGTAAACTTATTATTACGGCCTGTTGGTTAAAAAGTTAAATTCCTAATCAATAAATTTAAAAAATTTAAATCCTTTCTTTTTTAGGATTTTTCTTCCGCAGAATATTATCTTTGCTGGTCATTTATAAACACTGGAGCAGATTTTTTGGATTTTAAAACCCATCCCGATACAAAAATAGGACATATTCATCTTACTGTTTCCGATCTTGACCGTTCTTTAAAATTCTACAGGGATCTTTTAGGATTTGAGGTAACTCAGTATTACGGAAACGGAGCAGTATTTTTATCCGCCGGTGGATATCATCATCATATTGGTTTAAATACCTGGGCAGGGAAAGAAGCACTGCCTGCTCCTCCCGGTCATACCGGGCTTTATCATTTTGCAATACTTTATCCTGATCGAAAAGAGCTGGCTAAAGTCCTCAAACGCCTTTACGAAAAAAATTATAAAATTGAAGGGGCTTCTGATCACGGTGTATCGGAATCAATTTATCTCTCCGATCCTGATGGAAACGGTATTGAACTTTATGCCGATAAACCGGCTGACAAATGGCCTGTTGATTCTGAAAACCATTTAATGATGACTACAAAATCATTGGATATTTTAAACCTTCTATCTGAGCTTGATAATTTATAAAAAAGAATTATTGTTAAAAACGTTTTAGTATTGAGGTGATCGATGAGTCTAAAGAACGATTCGGTATTCTTTACAGGCAAAGAGAAAATGGAAAATTACTCTTTGTCTAATCAATTTGCTGAACATCTTGAATTCATACTTGTAAAAGATAAATTTACTGTCACCGGAAATGATGCATATTATGCCTTGTCTCTTTCAATAAGAGATAAGCTGGTGCGGAGATGGCTTCGAACCCAGCAGAAATATAAAGAAGAGGATGTAAAGAGAGTTTATTACCTGTCGCTTGAATTTTTAATGGGGAAACTTCTTGGAAACGCACTCATCAATTTAAATTATTACGACGATTGCTATAATATCCTCCGTGAAAACGGATACAGTCTGGAAGACATAAGAGATATTGAAAGGGAAATGGGTTTGGGCAACGGCGGCTTGGGGAGGCTTGCTGCGTGTTTCCTAGATTCAATGGCTACTCTCGAGCTGCCTGCTTTCGGGTACGGAATCAGGTACGAATACGGAATTTTTGAACAGGAAATCGATAACGGCTGGCAGGTTGAAAAAGCAGATAACTGGCTGAGCTTTGGAAATCCCTGGGAGATTATGAGGAGAGAACTTGAATACCGGGTTAAATTTTACGGAAAATCGGTTGCAGTGAATACTAACGGTAAAATGAAATTCGACTGGATAGATACGGAAGATTTATTGGCAGTTGCGTATGATGTCCCTGTTCCCGGTTACGGAACCGAAACAGTTAACAACCTGCGTCTTTGGCGTGCTAAAGCAACAAGTGAATTCAGCTTTAAAGATTTTAATATGGGAAATTATCTGCAGGCTGTGGAACGGAAAGACAATTCAGAAAATATTTCTAAAGTGCTTTACCCGAATGATACGATCAATAAAGGGAAGTATCTCAGGCTAAGACAGCAGTATTTTTTCGTTTCGGCAACTCTTCAGGATATCATAAGAAAATATAAAATCAATCAGAAAAGTTTTGACAAATTTGCCGAAAAAACTGCAATCCAGCTGAACGATACTCATCCCGTAATTGCCATTCCGGAATTAATGCGGATATTGATGGACACCGAAGGCATGAGTTGGGAAGAATCCTGGGAGATTACGAAAAATACTTTTTCTTACACAAATCACACCGTAGTTCCCGAAGCACTGGAAGAGTGGACGGTGAATATAATGAGTGATCTTCTTCCGCGCCACATGG
>CAYSGP010000031.1:0-4249 GCA_964430095.1 uncultured Ignavibacteriaceae bacterium | reverse complement strand
GGACTGGAAATCCGCGATGTGTTTGTGGATTCCGAAGCCTTAAAAAGAAGAATTATAGAATCAATATCAAAAAATTCACTAAATGAGATTTTCAACGGTGCAATGAATAATATTGAGCTTATACTTGATCAGCTTAAGGAGAAGCTTTTTGATATTGATAAAACAATGAGCGAAAGCAGCACGCGTTATAAGCAGAAATTTATTAATGATCTGAACGTGCTGAAAGAAAAATCTCTTGAGGCGGAAAAAAAGAAGCATGAAATTACTCTACGGCAAATAGATAAAGTATCAAATATTTTATTCCCGAATTCCAATCTGCAGGAGAGGGAATTTAATTTTATTTATTTTGCAGATAAATACGGAATGGATTTCATCAAACAGATATTTGATGAATTATCAATAAACAAATTTGAGCACCAGGTTATAACAATATAATTGGGAATTGAGTTTTACTTTCTCAATAAAGATAAGGATCTCTTTATGAAAATCTGCATTCTCTTTTCTTTCATTTTAATCTCTTTTTTTAATCTTTCTGCACAGGAAAAGGATACAACAGGCAATAAAACTTTTATTTATGTATTAAAATTAACGCCGGGATATTATGACGGCAATAATTGGAAACCGAAAGATACAGAGACAATCGAGGTTCATTTTAAGAATTTGCAGGATATGCTTTCAAAGGGAAAATTATTTGTCGCCGGAAGAACGGATGTGGAAAATGAAAAAACCTTCGGTATTGTTATTTATAAAGCTGCTTCTTTTGAAGAAGCGGTAAAGATAGCAAATGAAGATCCGGCAGTTAAAGCCGGAATTATGTCGGTTGAAGTCTTTCCTTTTAGTCTTGCACTAATGAAAAACAATTAACCTAGCCCGCTATTTTTTTTAACTGCTCCATGAACTGCGGATTTGAAATATTAACACATCCGAAATTATTAACCGATCCTCCCTGTTTTAATAAAAGAGAGAGGACAGAAAAAGCCATCGCAATCCGGTGATCACCAAAGCTTTCAAACGCTGCTTTATTGCTTCCAATATTGCCTGAAACCTTAAAACCGTCTTCATATTCTTCAGTTTCCAAACCAAGCAGCTTCATATTGCTGCTGACCGCTTTGATCCGGTCTGTTTCTTTTCCTCTAAGTTCAGATGCGTTTTTAATTTTAAATTCCCCGTCGGCAAATATTCCGGCTACGGATAAAACGGGGATTTCATCAATAATATTGGGAATAATTTCAGAGTGGATTTCCACATTGTGCAGCCGGCTTCCTTGAACGACAATATCGCCGTAAACTTCTCCCGAATTTTCCTTGCGATTTTCTATTTCTACCTTTCCCCCCATTTCGGTCAATACTTTCAAAATACCGGAGCGTGTTTCATTCAAAGTGACATCTTTTATTTTCAAAAGTGAATTTTTAGTCAAGAGTGCTAATACAATAAAAAAAGCGGCGGTTGAAATATCTCCCGGGACAAAATATTCTTTGGGTCCCGGATAATTTTTTTTGGATACGTAAATAATATTTTTTGAATCTTTCAGCTCGTGCACCAGGTTCAGCATCTTTTCAGTATGATTTCTTGAAGGAACACTTTCGATGACAGCAGAAGTGTTATCGGAATGAAGCCCGGCTAAAATTACAGCGCTTTTTATCTGCGCGCTTGCAATAGGCAGTTCATATTTAACCGCTTTAATTTTTTTTGCGGGAAAAATTTTTAAAGGCAGAGTAAAGTTTTCGGCAGCTTCAATCCTGGCACCCATTAAGCTTAAAGGAGAAATTATCCTTTTCATAGGTCTAACGGAAAGAGATTCATCTCCTGTAATAACCGATTCAAAATCCTGGGCAGCTAGAATTCCGCTGATCAGGCGGGTAGTTGTACCGGAATTTCCTGCATCCAGCGGAGCGGAAGGTTTCCTCAATCCTTTGAATCCTTTCCCTATTACTTCCACGCAATTTGATTTTTTATTTATCTCTATTCCCATCTGCATAAAACACTTCTGCGTAGATTTAACGTCTTCTCCTTCCGAAAGATTCCGGATTACAGATTTGCCTTCAGCCAATCCGGAAAACATTACTGCACGATGTGAAATTGATTTATCGCCGGGAAGCTTTAATTCTCCCTTAATATGATCGATCCTGTTGAATTCCTGATTCATTTTTATATTAAGAATTATAGATAAAAATTTTCCCTATTTTTTGTTCCATTTTTCAATCATACCGACAATTTCTTCCGATTCCGGGTTATTGATTCCATATAAACCTGAATCTTTTCTTTGCCTGAAAGCTTCGAAAAGCACAATGCCTGCCGCCACCGAAACATTCAGGCTTTGAACCATGCCGAACATTGGAATTAAAAATTTTTTATCGGCTGATTTTTCGGCTTCTTCCGAAACTCCTCTATGTTCGTTTCCGAAAACAAAAGCAATTTTCTTTGTTAAATCGAGATTAAACAGATTGACGGAATCTTCGGAAAGAGAAGAAGCATAAATTTCAAACCCTTCCTCATGAAGTTTATCGTAGCAGTCTTTGACTGATTTAAATTTTTCCTTTTCGACCCATTTAAAAGCAGAAGCTGAGCTTTTCTTCCCGATCTTTGGAAAAGATTCTTTATTATAAATTAAAGAAACAGAAGGCACTCCGGCGGCATCGCAGGTCCTGAATATTGCGCTTACATTATGAGGGTTGTGTATATTTTCCAGCACAACTCTCATTGAAAACTGGCGTGTTTTAACGACAGAAATTATTTTTTTCTGTCTTTTCTCGGATTTATAAGATTTCACTTTTATCAAATACTAATTTGTAAACCGATTTATTACCGGTCCGCCTATCTTTATCGATTTTAAATTTTTTTCTGCTGGTCTTTAAATAAAATTCAGCCAGATCAAGCACTTTATCCATTGCAGTGTCTTCATCATGAGCCCAGCTTTCGCAGCCTCTCAAAGAAGGAATTTCCGAAGTAAAACCATCGTCCGTTTTTCTTATTATTATATCCAATACCATATTTTTTTTTGTAGAGATGAGTCGTTGACTCATCTCTTTTTTTTATTTCAATAAATAAAAAATTATTTGAGATGAGCCGGTTCATCTCTACAAATATATACACCTGAACTTGTGCCGATTCTGTCAGCACCCGCTGCAATCATTAATTCTGCATCTTCTCTGGTTTTTATTCCGCCTGAAGCTTTAACTTTTAATTTATTTCCAACCGTAAATTTCATTAATGCCACATCTCTTATATTTGCTCCGCTTTTGCTGAAACCAGTTGAGGTTTTTGCAAAATGGGCGCCGGCATCCATGCTGATCAGGCAAGCCGCTATTTTCTCCTCATCGGTTAATAAACATGTTTCCAGAATCACCTTGCAAAAGGCACCGGATTTTATTGCCTCGGATGCAACGGAATTAATATCTTCAAAAACATACTTATAATTTTTCCCCTTTAACATGCCGATATTCAATACCATATCGATTTCTTTAGCCCCGTCAGAAATTGCAATTGAAGCTTCGTATCTTTTCACATCTGTTTTCGATGCACCCAGCGGAAATCCGATTACGGAACAGATTATTATTTCATCTTTTAATAATTTTCTGCAAAGAGGAACAAAAAAAGGATTACAGCAGACGGAAGCAAATTTGAACTCACAGGCTTCGCTGCACAATCTCTTTATATCTTCAGCAGATGCATCAGGCTTTAGTAAAGTATGATCAATTATTCCTGCTAATTCTTCCCTCGATAATTTTACTCTCTGCAGCTTTTCTGCACTAAACCGTGAATTAAAATCTTTTAATATCTTAAATACTAAATCATCTGAAATATTTTGGATTAAATTTCCCTGCTCCTTCTTCATTAAAAACCAATTTTTTTCTTAGGTTTCTCCGGCGCTGCAATCAGCTGATTTATAACTTCAAAGATTGTCTGTATCTGCTGATCGTGCGAATCAATTTTTAATTCCAGCTCTTTTAATTTCTGCGCCAGCTCTTTATGGGTTGAAAGTATTTCTCTGAGCTTTACAAATGCACGCATTATTTGGATATTTACCTTAACAGCCTTTTTGCTTTTAAGTACCGTAGAAAGCATTGCCACTCCCTGTTCCGTAAAAGCATAAGGCTGGGAACGCCTCGCACCTCCCCAGCTTGAAGTCACAATTTGTGATTTCAAGTTTTCAAATTCTTTTTTAGATAATTGAAACATAAAATCTTTCGGGAAGCGGTCAAGGTTTCTCTTGACTGCCTGGACAAGTGCTCTGACTTCGACATTATAC
>CAYSGP010000030.1:0-2628 GCA_964430095.1 uncultured Ignavibacteriaceae bacterium | reverse complement strand
TCTATAACTTTGAGTGATATGATAGTTGATTCTGTGTACGAGTATAAATTTCTTGCCGGCGGCAACTGGGAGCTGATCGGCGATAACGATGAAAACCATAGGATGTACCAGGTAAAACCTGATTCTGCGGATAATATTCTTCCTGTAGCTTACTTCAGTGATGATTCTACATATCCGGAATTTTCGGCAAAGGAAATTACCGTTCATTTCAATTGTAATATGGAACTTGATATAGCTAAAGGTGCTTTTGATCCGAGTGTTGACGAGCTGAGTGTAAGAGCCGGATTTAATGGATGGAACGCAGGTATATCAACACTTAAAAAACCGCTTTCGGGCACCGTTTTTTCTTTTGATACAACGTTTATAATGATACCCGGACATACTTTTGAATATGTCTATACTTATGTGCATAACGGCAATACCACATGGGAAGGAAAGAATTCGGTGTTTTCACTTACAGAGGATGAGTATAATGCAGGTGAAGATACTGAACTCCGTTATTTTAACGGTGCAGATACAATCAGCACTACAACAGGATTCAGCCTTTGCTTTCAAACAGATGTAAGCAATGCTCAGGCTGATATAGGCGGAGTACAAACTCCGTTCCCGAACGGTATAAAAAGAATCGGTGTTATAGGCGGTGAGCATCCATTAGCATGGCCTGCAATAGGATGGCCTGATGCAGATACTACAAAAGTAAAATGGATGAACGATAGCGGCGTTGACGGGGACCTGACGGCAGGCGATAACATCTGGACTTTAAAAATTGATTTTTCTGTCGGTTCACTCCTTAAAATTCCGTATAAGTACAGTATTAATTATGGGATGCCGGGTGATAATGCCGGCAGCAATGATAATGAAATTTATTTGCCTGCCGGAGATGCAAATCATTGGGTGACCATACCTTCAAGCACTGCAACAGCTTTACGCACCAATGATGTTTGGGGTACGATCGGTGAAACTGTAGTTACCGGCACAGATAAGGCTCAAGCTCCGATAATTAATAAATTCAGCCTGGAACAGAATTATCCTAATCCATTTAATCCGTCAACAACAATAAAATACACTGTTCCGGAAGCTGGTTTGGTTACATTGAAGGTTTACAACTTGCTGGGCCAGGAAGTGGCTATTTTAGTAAATGAAGTTAAGGCAGCATCAGAAAATGTGGTTAATTTTGATGCTTCCGGTTTATCAAGCGGTCTCTATTTTTACCAGTTAAATGCGAAGAATTATACCGCAACAAAGAAAATGATCCTGGTAAAATAATTTCATTATTCTTTTTAGAATAATTCTATTAGAAAAGCCGGTTTGCACGAAACCGGCTTTTTTGTAAGTTCTGAGGGGTCAATAAAATTTTTAGATAAAAAATGAAAAAAGAAAAAGCCAATGATAGGGGTGAAAAAAGAAAGATTAAGAGTAATCCGGAGAATCAGATTAAAAAACTTCCCATTGATGCTGCCGGGAAAAAAATTCCGAAAATATTCTACCTGATCACTATTCTTTTACCTTTAATATTTTTTGCTCTTCTTGAAATCTCACTCCGGATATTCAATTATGGAATAAATACCGAACAATGGTTTGCTATTACAAAAAATAAAATGATGCTTAACCCGGAGATTGCTCACAGGTATTTCTTCAATATTGAAAAAGTTCCTTATTCAAATGAAGATTTGTTTGATAAGATAAAAGCAAAAAACTCCTTCAGAATTTTTGTGCTCGGGGAAAGCAGTGCAGCCGGTTATCCTTATTTGCCGACCGGCTCATTCTCACGTTATCTAGAAAAGAGCCTTGAGCTGCTTTATCCTGATTCCAGAATTGAAGTTGTTAATGTCGCGATGACTGCAATAAATACCTATGCTCTGAGAGATTTATTCCCGGGCATTGTTGAACAGAAACCGGACCTGGTTTTAATATATACGGGGCATAATGAATATTACGGAGCACTTGGAGTCGGCTCCGTTGAATCATTTGGATCCAATACATCATTGGTAAATGCAGTTCTTTATTTAAATAAGTTCAAAACGTTTGAACTTATCAGGAATTCAGTTAACTCTATTGCCCGGCTTTTTGCGGGGAAAAAAAGCAGGGACCCCGGCACATTAATGTCAAGGATTGTTAAGGAGCAGTATATCCCGTTTGGTGAGCAGGATTATAAGATCGGTTTGAATCAATTTAAAAACAATATTGAAAATATTCTTGCCATTGCTGCAGAAAATAATATTCCTGTAATATTAGGGACATTAACAAGCAATCTTAAGGATCAGCCCCCCTTTATTTCAATAAAATCCAGGAATATGCCTGGGGCATTGGTAGTTTTTAATCTTGCAAAAACTGAGCTGGCAAATGGGAATATTCCTGCGGCGGAGAAATTATTTAAAAAAGCTAAAGATCTTGACTGCCTGCGATTCAGGGCTCCTGAAGAAATGAATGATTTAATCAAAAAATTCGGAGCTGAATATCACTGTCCGGTTGTGGATATAGATTCCGTGTTTAATGCAGTTAGTCCGGATGGAATTACCGGCAATAACCTTATGACAGATCATCTGCATCCAACCCTTGAAGGATATAAATTAATTGGAAAGCTTTACCTCGAGCAGATGAAAGAGTCTGGTTATCTGCCGAAAACAA
>CAYSGP010000029.1:0-2866 GCA_964430095.1 uncultured Ignavibacteriaceae bacterium | reverse complement strand
CTTTCATATTTTAATAATTTGCGACTGGATAAATAAAAGTTATTAACATCAAAGTTGGGGTTAAGCTGTTTCCAGAATTTAACCCAGTCCGGCAAACTTTGTATAACACAGTTTGCATATTTTAAAGAATCCTTCACGTCGTCTTTTTGTGCTTGTGCTTTCGGAGTGATGAGAAAAACTAAAATAATACAATTTATTGGAAAGCTATTTACTAATAGTCTGAATATTTTTTTCAACCCGCAGCCCTCTCGTTTTGTTATGTCCGCTTCGGCAGGCAAATGCAACTTAGAAAATAAAAAATAGAATCTCAATCCATCGAATACATTATAATATTTTGTCAATCCCTGATAATACTTATGACCACTTTTCCTTTCTGGTTTCCTTCACCAAAATGCTTGAATGCTTTCGGAACTTCATCCAAGCTGTAAGGTCCATCGATCACAGGTTTCACTTTACCAGCTTCGAACAGCTTGTTCATGTAAGCTAAATCTTTGTTCTGCTTCAACATCACGAGGTACATATTTTTTTTATAGACTTTTTTGATCAATGGTCCAAGTAATAACACCTGAATAAGCCGGGCTGTCGAGCCGCCGACTGTTGCATAAATTCCATTGGGAGATAATGCCCGTGCATAATCAAATACCGATCGATTTGTCTTCACATCAAGAATCAGATCATAAATCTTCCCGTTTTTAGTGAAATCTTCTTTCTTATAATCAATTACATGATCAAAACCGATAGAGCGCATCATCTCCAGTTTTCCCGTGTTGTCTACACCGGTCACTTCAGCCCCGTATAATTTAGCAATCTGTACTCCAAAAGTACCTACTCCGCCTCCGGCGCCATTAATCAAAAGCTTTTTCCTATCTGCGCGTAAAGCTGGTAATTCCCCTTTGTCTATTAAGCCCTGCACAGCTAGCATTGCCGCTTGAGGTATCGCAGCCGCTTCTTCGAATGTCATTGAGGATGGTTTCAAAGCCAGTAAGTTTTCACGGGCGCAGACATACTCGGCGAAGCCGCCCCAATCACCGCTGAGATCCCCGTACACTTCGTCTCCGGGCTTAAACCGTTTTACATTTTTGCCGGCCGCTTCAACCCGTCCTGCAATGTCGGAGCCGAGAATATTTTTCCTCGGTTTCAATAAACCGTTAAGCAGACGGTTAATGAACGGAACACCCTGGAGAAGCTGCCAATCCCAGTCATTAATCGATACAGCATAAACTTTCACCAGCACTTCATTCTCTTTGGGAGCTGGTTTTTCCAATTCTTTAAGCTGAAGAACATCCGGTGTTCCGTATTTTGTGTAAACGACAGCTTTCATAAATATATTTCCAATTTATATGGATTTGTTAATATGTTCTACATAAAATAAAAAAAGAATCTCAAGGGTTGCTGGCGTAAATGCCGCTTTTGGAGTAATGGAGTATTGGAGTAATGGGAACTCTCGTAAATCTGCGGCTTTCATGCAGCCATGAAATCGCCGCAAGCGAGGCAGACATGCATTCATGCAATTATACATTCACGCAAACAATATAGAAGCTAGTTGATTGATTCCATTTCCATTTGCCCTTAGCTATATGCTATTGATTATTCTCATTCCTCTTGTATCCATCCGGAACCTCAAATAACCTATCAGCCGGCTTCTCCAAATGGAATTCAGTGGCTTCCATGGTTTGAACTAATTTGCCGTTTTGCCAGAGCTCTGATTTCAAGATAACATTAAGATCCTGAGCAATATAGAAAATGTTAGTCCATTCGTCATCTCTCACTTTATCTACTCTTTTAAAAATACCGCAGGCGTAATTCAGGAGCTTCGTTTCACCGCTTTTATTAAAATCTGACAAGTTATCAAGAAAAATGTTCGTTAACGCATGTTCCCATGAGTCTTGTCTCAGCGGGACTTCAATATAATCTTTAAAATCCGGAGCCATAGACCAAACCAAACCTTTATCTTTTCGAAGAATCTCAATTGTATGCGGCTCTATATCTGTTTTAGACTTAGCTGTCATCTCTGCATGTGCCTCGCTGCTGATAGTAGAATCATTGATCTGTCCTTCTGCACTGCCGGTTATATTGTATTCGACAGTAGTATAATACTCTGTACGGAATTTCTTACTATCCTGGAGATAATATTTTATGATCCGAAATCCTGATCCGTCCGGATTTTTAAATGTGTAGACAATCATAAAATTCTGCAAAGGTGCAGCAGTGGTTAATGCTGAAAATATCAGTAAACCGGCGGTCAGCAAAAAAAGTAACTTTGTTTTCATCATTATTAAATCTCCTGTAAAATTTTAAATGTTTTATAGTTAAAGAATTATTTTCGTATTTCTTTTTCAAATTCATAGCAGAAAATATTTAGTTCAACCCCCGGAGTTCAGAATTAATTAACGGGCTTCCGCTTTAAGGAATTTAATTTTTTCTGATGGAATTTCTTTATTAATTCTGTGCATTTAAGGAGTTCTCCTTTCTTAGGTGCTGGAGCATATCCATACTTTAAAGCTGCTTCCCGGAATAATTCTTTAGCAGATAATGTGAGAGGCTGTTCTGCTACAAAAGACATCAGACCGTTGCAGCCTGAATTTACAATCGCTGTTGCTTGTCCGGTAGATAAATTGACAGAATAGATTTTTGTAGTTGTGGAATAAACATCAATGCTGATCATTCCGCCTTCGGCATTGAAAGTCAGTGGTCCAAGCGTAGCTCTTGTCGGTCCAATGGAGGTGCTTGAAAAATCCCACTTATTTACTGTGAATAAATAACCAAATGCTCCATATAATGTTCCGCCCGGTGAGAATTCCAAATCATAAATCAGTTCTCCAAGGGTATCTAAGTATGTCAATTCGGCATTTGAGAGATTTACTGA
>CAYSGP010000028.1:0-5231 GCA_964430095.1 uncultured Ignavibacteriaceae bacterium | reverse complement strand
AAGCTCTTGATCCAGAGTTATTTTTTCTTCCTTAAGCTTTTCTTTTTTATCTTTAAGCTCGTTTAGATTTTCCCGCCTTCTCTCGGAAAATTCGTTTAAATATTTGTATCTCAATAAACCCTGCTGTATCGAACCGGAATTAAAAATATCCGACCACTCGGAATTTTTCCCCGATTTGTAAATTGCAACAATATATCTGGAATAATTATCCTGGACAGATTCAATTTCCTGTTCAAGTGAATTTATGCCAAGCTGAAGATCGGTTATCTGCTTCTGCTTGTTTTTCTCCTCTTTCGTCAATTTATTCAACAACTTATTTAGAAGAAAACTCTGCTTACTGTAATTTTCAAGCACACTGTTTGTTTTCTTTTCTTTCATTGTTTTAGTTTTTAATTCCTGTTCAAGAGATGAGATCTCTTTTTTTATCCTGGAAAGTTCTTCTTTTTTCTCAGTTAAGGACTTTTGATCCGCAGAAGAATTGTTATCGGCGGGAATACTATTCTGGGCTTCGGCAAACCCCGATGCAAAAAAAATAAGTGTCAGAACAATCAAGATCGAACAAGCTTTGTGTCCGCTCACCATCTTATTTCTGTGGCATCTTCAGGAATTATGAAATTAATGCTTAGATTATTTTTATTAGCCTGCATATTTTTATATTCGATCGTTACAGATTGATTTTTTTCTTTGTTTTCTACTTCCACCTTATACGGAACGGCTACATTTTCAAGCAACTCGAATTGAGAATACTTCCCCTCAAGAATTTTATTATTCATATTGTCAAAAATTTTATAATTCGTAATTCCCAATTCCCTTATATCTACATGGTATTCGGATTTATAATTTGTTAAAGAGTCAATGTAGGTCAATACATACTGATCATATTCGATTTCATATTTGAAAGGAGTCCTGTAAAGATTTTCCGTGAGGTTGACGGAGCCGATAAATACATCGAGCAGCTGGCTGAATGTAAGATTTATTTTGAAGATATCTTTTAAGGTTTCATCGTTAGTATTTCCTTTGTAAACAACATTATGAAGCTGATCATAAAAGACAAAATTATTATTGGTTACCAGGGCCTGAGCCAATTCAATTCCGAAAGGGCCAAGGAAGGAGAAATAAATAGAATCCGGTTTGCGAAGCACTACCTGAAATGATGCGGAATTATTCCGTTCCCCGGATTTAATATGAAAAGTGCCGGTGCCTTCAAAATTTTTGATCCGTCTCCTGTTTACTTCAAGCTTGTTTATTAATCTTTCCGAGGGAAGTATTTCAACGTCTTCTACAGGTTTTGAGGGCACACACCCGTTAAAAAAATAAGAGTTGACGAGCATCAGCAGGTACAGAAAAAAATATTTTTTCAAATTTCTCCCTTCTCAATTTTGAGTCTTAATTTATTATTATTTTCATCCAAATTAAGTGCTTTCTGCCAGAGTTCCTTTGCATAATCCTTTTCTCCATTTTTATAAACAACATCGCCGAGATGCTCCAGCATTACAGATCTTTCTCCGCCGGCTTTTATGGCTTCCAGAAGATAACTTTTTGCTTTTTTATAATCGCCTAATTTAAAATAAACCCACCCGATGGTATCTAGATACGAAGAATTTGCAGGATCTTTTTCAACTGCTAATGTTGCCATCTTTAACGCTTTTTCCAGCTTTATCCCTCTTTCAGATAAGGAATAAGCATAGTTATTATTTATCAATGCATTGGATGAATCAATTGTTAAAGCTTTCTCATAAATGCTGTCGCACTCAGCCCATTTTTCCTGGGAATCATAAATTAATCCAAGAGTGCCTAATAGATTAATATCATCAGGTTTTAATTCCAGAGCTTTCTTAAGATACTCAACTGCCTGATCATTATCTTTTAATTGATTTAAAGTATAAGCGTAAGCGGAAAGAGCATTAATATCTTTGGGATTAAGTGCAACAGATTTTTTTAAATATTCACTTGCCTGCTGGTGTTTATCCTGTTGGGCATAAGAAAGTCCGAGAAGCAGATTTACTGCAAAATTATCCGGGAAAGATTCAATGGCTTCATTTAAGACCGTTACTGCTTCATTATATTTACGGTTATCGAAATAAAGGCCTCCCAGATGAACCCATCCGTCCACATTCCACTTGGCCAGATCGGTAACAAGCTTAAAATTCTCTATTGCCGTTGAATCGTTTTTTTCATTTAAAGCAATAGCACCCAAATACATCTTTATCTGCCAATCAGTGGTATCCTTATCAATCTCCTGAAAAAATTCTTTGGCGATCGGAGTAATGGTGCTGTCTGAAAGAGACTTATTAAAATAAGCAACCCCGATTCTTAACTTTATATTAAAGGGGACATTCTCCTGTTTAAGAATATATTTATACTCATTTGACGCCTCTTCCCACTTATTTTGCGCAAGATAAAGCTGACCTTTGCGTTCCCGTGCATCCAGATCATCGGGAGTAAGTTCCAGGATTTCATTTACAACCTGGAGAGCACTGTCATATTTTTGAGATTTCTGGTAAAGCTCCATTAATAGTTTTTGTATCTGTATATTGCTCGGATCTATCGTCAGAAGCTGCTCTACAGCCCGGGCAGCTTGAGGATACTCGTTAAGCTGTTCATGAAGCTCTGCTACATGTAAAAGTACGTTCCATTCCGGACCTATTATCCCCGTAAGTTTATTATAGACCTCTATAGCTTTTAGAGGCTTGGAAGGTTCATATAAACGTGCAAGCTTGTAGTATGAATTTATCTTTGATGAATCCAGCGCAAGAACTTTCTGCAATACCGCAATTGCAGAATCATTCTGCCGTGCACTTGAAAAAATATCCGCATATAAATCCAAGTATTCTATGCTGGAATCCATTTCCACAGCCTTCCTTCCGTTCTGCAGTGCAAGAGAAAGTTTATTCAAGTAAAGATAATTCTTGGCAAGGGCATAATATATTCCCGCACTGGGATCAAGGTTTAATGCATCCTGGTATTCTAGTATAGCGGCCGCATAATCTCCTTTTGTTTCTGCCACCGTACCATTAATAAAATGATCAAGCGCCTGCTGTTTTTTTCCTTCAGTTTCTTTAGATGATAATACATTATCTTTTCTCTCTGAAACGGCTTCACGCTGTGATGAACATCCGGCAATGTATAAACTAAAAATTAGAGGAAGGATTTTTTTGAACATATAAATGAAGAAACTTATTAAAATTTGCGAAAAATATACTATTTCGGGTATACAAAGCAAGGTAAACTGATCGTCCCCTACTTCATATCAAGAAAATAAACTGCTTAGCTGCTTCCGGAGACTGATGACTAAAATCTTTAATTCTTGCATACAAATATAACAAACAATATATTTTAGAATATCATTATTCATAGATCATAAAGCAATTAATGGAAATTTTTGATCTCGGTCTGGCAGTAGTTTGGGAATATGATGACGATTTTGCAAGATTGGTGCAGGAAACATTGTCTCAATTTGGAATCAGTACATATATAATCCGCTATGAAAATATTAAAGAAACTAAAGAAAAAGTTATAAACAGGAAACTAGGATTTTATTTCTATTTGGATCGGGCCTGGGATGTTGAAGAAGAATTTGAAGAACTTGGAAAGATATTTAATCGTCGTAAAACTCTTATATTTAATCCCTATAAAAATGTTCTTCACGCTATAGATAAAGCCAGCATGCATCTTGAATTCATTACTGCCGGGTTAAATGTACCATATTCCATAATTATTCCGCCGCATAAGGAAAAAAAAGAAATTTTTATCTCTGTTGATGATCTGGCAAGGCTGGGAAGACCGTTTATAATAAAACCGTGCAATAACACCGGCGGCGGCAGCGGCGTAGTTACAGGTGCCGAAACTCTAAAAGAAATATTAGATGAACGGATAATGAACTCTAATGATAAATATCTTCTTCAGGAAAAAATTTTTCCTACTATGCTCAACCAAAGGCGTGCCTGGTTCCGCTGCTTCTGGGCTTTCGGTAAAGTAATACCTGTCTGGTGGGATGACCAAACACATCTTTATGATAAAATGACTCAAGATGATATTATAAGATATAATTTGTTTAAGATAAACAGGATTACCAAAAAAATTGCTAATATTATTCACCTGGATTTTTTTTCAACAGAAATTGTGCTTACAAATGAAAATAAATTCTTTGTAATCGATTACGTAAATGATCAATGCGATATGAGAATCAAATCTAAGCATACGGACGGTGTCCCGGATGAAATTGTTAATCAAATAATCTACTATATGCTCAGGAATATCTTAAGAATAAAAAAAGCGGGAATAAGCAGACAAGCCGCGGTATCATACTAATCTTTAATAATGAAATGAAATTTTCTGCTAATCAAATTTCCTCTTCAATTTTTTCCTTTTAAAACTTGCTCTTACTTTCGAAGTTGCACATTTTTACAATATGATATCCAGTACTATTTTCATTCAGAGGGTAATATGAAAAAAAATTCACTGTTTATCAGCATTATCTTAATCTCCAGCTGTTTAAATTTTGCTCAGGGTACAGCAGGTGAAAGAGCCAAATACGAGTACCGTTCGCTGGCCGATATGCCTACAGCAGGTGTGCTTGAAAAGGGTTTTGTCGGTGTAACTAATGAAATAATGCCGTTTGGAGTTCTTATTCTAAAATTAGAAGCCGGGGTTTTTGATAATGTAAGCTTCGGAATTTCCTACGGAGGCGCAAATATTATCGGTGCGGGTGAGCCGAAATGGTATAAATGGCCCGGAGTAAATATCCGCTTCAGATTATTTAATGAATCTGCCCTGCTTCCCGCAATGGTTCTGGGATTCGATTCGCAGGGCAAAGGTGAATATATTGATTCGGTAAGCAGGTATGAAATAAAATCTCCCGGATTTTTTGGAGCCGTAAGCAAAAATTTTGAACTACTCGGATATTTAAGTATCCACGGCACTGTTAATTATTCTCTTGAGACAAAAGACGGTGATAATTTCTTAAATCTTTTCCTAGGATTCGAAAAAACTATCGGAGCCGACTTTTCGTTTCTAGGTGAATATGATTTTGCTTTTAATGATAATAATGCATCTACTGCTTTAGGCAGCGGGAAAGGTTATCTTAATATGGGATTAAGATGGTCTATAGGGGACGGCTTTACTCTAGGATTTGATCTTCGGGATCTGCTAGATAATAAGGAATGGAGCCCCGGATCGGCAGATCGAGCCATTAAAATAGAGTATATAAAAAGTATATTTTAATTTAGTGT